>NZ_JAAGPN010000034.1:0-47484 GCF_017104805.1 Paraburkholderia sp. Ac-20347
CCGACGTTGAACGTAGACTCATGATGCAGCGCCGAGAACAGTTGCAATGCGGTTGCAGTGCGGGTTGCAATGACCGCGGCCCGGCGAGACGGGCGAACGCGGCGCGAGCGGGCCGCACATCGGGCGGCGCGGGGGCGTGGCGGCCTCGACTACGCTCAGGCGGCCCGCGGACGAGCCATCACTGAGCAATTTGCGCGCCGCACGCCGGTCGTGCGAGTGACGCAAGGCGAAGTGCGCGAAGGCAGCAGTCGGTGCGTCATTCGCGTCATCGTGCGACATCCGCGAAACCGAGCGGATGAAATCGAAACCGCCGCAGCGCCAACCTGCGGCGCGACTTGAGCGCCGGCTTCGGCGCCGATCTTCGGCCAGCCGGAAGCGACGCTCCCGGCCCGTGCCTCAGATCTGGACCATCTCGAAGTCTTCCTTGCGCGCACCGCACTCGGGGCACGTCCAGTTGATCGGCACATCCTCCCAGCGCGTGCCGGGCGCGATGCCTTCGTCTGGCAAACCGGCTTCTTCATCGTAGATCCAGCCGCAGATCAGGCACATCCAGCTTCTATATTCCATTCTTATGCCGCGTCGAAAAGTCCAAAAAACCGCACGCCCGCACCCGTCGATGACCCTGCGGGTGCGAGGTGAAGGCGGTTGGGGAAACCTGCCAGGAAACAAGAGCCATGATGGTACCGTGTTGCCGTTTTTATGCCTAGCAACCGTGACGCCGCGCGCCTCGCGTGCGCTCCAACTACGCGCTGTGCGGCGGCCATGCGAAATTCCCTTGCGCGAGACGGCTCATCCGGCCCCTGTGAGCGCCGCCAGGCGGCATAATTGAACGGACAGCGGCAAACCGGCGTTTCGCCGTCCGCCGCAACCGCCTTGCATTTGCAGCGAGCCAACCTTTCTCGTCACGTTCATGCCCAGCGACACCCCTCCCATCGTCCTTACCTTCAGCCTCTCCGATCCGACCAGCGGCGGCGGCCTGCAAGCCGATCTGCTCACGCTCGCCAGCATGGGCTGCCACGGTGTCACCGCGTTGACGGGTTACACCGTGCGCGATTCCGCGGGCTGCGACGAAGTCACCGGCCTCGATCCCGAAACCGTCGCGAGCCAGGCGCGCATGCTGCTCGAGGACATGCCCGTCGCGGCGTTCAAGATCGGTGCCGGCACGCGCGCGGAAGTGGTGAGCGCGATCGCCGAAGTCGTCGCCGACTATGACGAAGTGCCGCTCGTGCTCGCGCCCGACTTCACGCTCGACGACGAACACGTGCTCGCCGCCGACGAACTGCGCGAAGTGGTCGCCGACCTGCTCGTGCCGCAAACCACGCTGCTGGTCGCCGACGTCTCGGTGCTGCTCGCGCTCGCGCAGCCGGACGGCGACGCCGAAGCGCCCAGCATCGACGCCGCCATCTCGCATCTGCTCGCCACGGGCTGCGAGTACATCCTCGCGATGGAAACCGGCTCGCACCGCGTGGTGAACACGCTCTACAGCGAGGAAGGCCAGTTGCGTCAAGACTTCTGGGACCGCGCGAACAATCCGGTGATGGGCGTGACCGACACGCTCGGCGCGGCCATCGCCGCCCTGCTCGCCAACGGCCAGGAACCGCCCGAGGCCGTGCGCGAGGCGCAGGAGTATCTCTATCAGACCGTGCAGGGCGCGTTCCGCCCGGGCATGGGCGCTTGGGTGCCGGACCGCTTCTTCTGGGCACGCAGCAACGACGCCGAAACGTCGGACGAGGAAGGCGAGGCGTAACCGGCATACGCCGATCAACCCGCGCGGCAGCCCCGGCTCCCGCGCGCGAGACAAAAACGCCAGACGTAAAAAAAACCCGCATCGCTGCGGGTTTTTTCTTTTGCGGACGATGGAAACACGCCGCGAGGCGCATTTCCATCGGCACGTCGATGTAAATCGCGGAGGTCTTTCGACCCACCGAATTTACATGTCCATGCCCATGCCGCCCATGCCGCCGGGCATGCCGCCGGGCATCGGTGCATCTTCCTTCGCGACTTCGACCACTGCTGCGTCCGTCGTCAGGAGCAGGCCAGCGACCGAAGCTGCGTTTTGCAGCGCCGTACGCGTAACCTTCGTCGGGTCGACGACACCAGCTTCGACCATGTCGACGTACTCGCCCGTTGCTGCGTTGTAGCCGTAGTTGCCCGAACCTTGAGCAACCGCTGCCACGACGACCGACGCTTCTTCGCCACCGTTCGTGACGATCTGGCGCAGCGGCTCTTCCATCGCGCGCAGGACGATCTTGATACCTGCGTCCTGGTCTGCGTTGACGCCCTTCAGGCCCGTCACAGCAACGCGAGCACGGATCAGCGCAACGCCGCCGCCCGGGACGATGCCTTCTTCAACGGCAGCGCGGGTTGCGTGCAGCGCGTCTTCCACGCGTGCCTTCTTTTCCTTCATTTCGACTTCGGTCGCAGCGCCAACCTTGATCACTGCCACGCCGCCTGCCAGCTTGGCAACGCGCTCTTGCAGCTTTTCACGGTCGTAGTCCGACGTCGCTTCTTCGATCTGCGTGCGGATTTGCTTGACGCGCGCTTCGATGCTTGCGGCTTCGCCTGCACCGTCGATGATCGTCGTGTTTTCCTTGCCCACTTCGATGCGCTTCGCTTGACCGAGTTCGTTCAGCGTTGCCTTTTCGAGCGTCAGGCCGGTTTCTTCCGCGACGACTTGACCGCCGGTCAGGATCGCGATGTCTTCCAGCATGGCCTTGCGGCGGTCGCCGAAACCCGGAGCCTTGACGGCGACGGTCTTCAGGATGCCACGGATGTTGTTGACGACCAGCGTAGCCAGCGCTTCGCCTTCGACGTCTTCAGCGATGATCAGCAGCGGACGGCCAGCCTTCGCGACTTGTTCCAGGATCGGCAGCAGATCGCGGATGTTCGAGATCTTCTTGTCGAACAGCAGGACAAACGGGTTGTCCAGAACGGCGACTTGCTTGTCCGGGTTGTTGATGAAGTACGGCGACAGGTAGCCGCGGTCGAACTGCATACCTTCGACGACTTCGAGTTCGTCTTGCAGCGACTTGCCGTCTTCGACGGTGATGACGCCTTCCTTGCCAACCTTGTCCATCGCTTCAGCGATACGGTCGCCGATCGACGAATCGCTGTTCGCCGAGATCGAGCCGACTTGCGCGATTTCCTTGTTGGTCGTGCAGGGCTTGCTGATCTTGCGCAGTTCTTCGATCGCGGCTGCAACAGCCTTGTCGATGCCGCGCTTCAGGTCCATCGGGTTCATGCCCGATGCGACGTACTTCATGCCTTCGCGAACGATCGATTGCGCGAGGACGGTTGCCGTCGTCGTGCCGTCGCCTGCGTTGTCGCTGGTCTTGGAAGCAACTTCCTTGACCATTTGCGCGCCCATGTTCTGGAGCTTGTCCTTCAGCTCGATTTCCTTCGCGACCGAGACACCGTCCTTGGTGACCGTCGGGCCGCCGAACGAGCGCTCGAGGACCACGTTGCGGCCCTTCGGACCCAGCGTGACCTTCACAGCGTTGGCGAGAATGTTCACGCCTTCAACCATCTTGGAACGGGCGGAATCGCCGAACACGACGTCTTTAGCTGCCATCTTCTAACTCCTTGAATTCTTGATGAATGAGCGGTGGGCTGAGCTTACTTCTGCACCACGGCCATGATGTCTTCTTCGCGCATCACGAGCAGTTCGTTGCCATCGACCTTGACGGTCTGGCCAGCGTACTTGCCGAACAGGACGCGATCGCCGACCTTGACGTCGAGCGCGATCAGGGAGCCCTTGTCGTCACGCTTGCCCGGGCCCGTGGCCAGGACTTCACCTTGATCCGGCTTTTCTGCCGCAGCGTCCGGGATCACGATGCCCGAAGCGGTCTTGGTTTCTTGATCCAGGCGCTTGACGATCACGCGATCATGCAAAGGACGAAGGTTCATGGATAGATCCTCTCTCTTGATTGGGACTTGAAGAGACTCAAGAAAACCTGGTTGGCGAAGGTGCCAGCCAGAGATATGTGTACACCGAGCGTTGTTAGCACTCTCATGCGGTGAGTGCTAATTATATGGACGGGTAGTGACAAATTCAAGAAGGGGGGCGGAGACAAAAGTGTCGAGGCTGTCGGATGAGGGATCTTGAGGCGGCGTGGTCTTCTTTGCGACGCTCCTGCGCAACCTGAAAGACCAATTAGTTACGCAAAAACAACGACATAGAAATCCGGCCGCGTCGCACGCTTCGCTTCCACACGGCAATCGGCAACTGCTCGAAACCGCGTTTTTTGCACGCCGAGGCGCGAGAGCTCCGATATTTTTTTCGCCCAGGGGAATCCCGACCCTGCTGTGCGCAGTGCCAGAAATGCGTCCTTCCGGCTGGCGCGATAAGGATCACACCCCATTATTCTGAGCCACGCGCTTGGTGCCCTATCCCACTGAGCCGGCCACCGAAATCGCGCAGCATGGTGGCCGATTCGTCGCGTCGTCTCCCACCTCCCGGATAGCACGCCAAATGACCCATAGCGCCAGCCGACGTCGCTACGACGTCCTTGACGGACTCAGAGGCATCGCCGCGACCATGGTCATGGTGTATCACTTCACGCTGTTCGGACGATGGCCGCTCTTTCCGAACGGGAATATCTGCGTCGATCTATTTTTCATTCTGAGCGGCTTCGTCATCTTTCACTCTTACGGGGAAAAGCTCGCGAATCGCTCGATGAGCCACACACGCTATCTGGCGAAGCGCCTGATACGCCTGTACCCGATGCTCGTTATCTCGTCGCTCATCGGCATACCGACGCTCGTATTCATCAACAGCCTCGGTCTTGCAAACTTCACTCGCCCAGGTCTCATAGCGGCGGCGGCATCCAATGTGTTGATGATTCCCTACCTGGGCGACAGATCGATCAACAATATGGGCATACCGGGCCATGCTGATCCCGCATCGGCGTCCATAGGATCGATTTTCCCGATCAACGATCCGGCGTGGTCGCTGTTCTTCGAAATCGTGGCGAGCGGATTGTTCCTGTTATTCGTTCGGGCCAATGAAAAGAAGCTGTTCTTCATTGCGGCATGGGGGGCGGTCACCACGCTACTCATCGCCTTGCTGGTGGAACTCAACGCGGGCCGACTCGCGCTTCAATTCGGGCTCGGATGGGGTACGTCGAATTTTTTGGGCGGATTTAGCAGGGTCGTTTACGGATTCGCGATGGGCATCCTCGTTTATCGACTCCACCTTCGCGAGAATCAGCCCGCCCTGCTGATCGCCTTACGCAAATGGATTCCGTCCGAAGCCGCGCTCTATGGACTGTTTGCGGCTATTTGCGCGTTTCCTTATCTCGTACGCGGAATCTATCCGTTCTCCATTATTTTCACGATCGCGCCGATTCTGGTTTGGCGCGGCGCCGAACTCGATGTCTCTTCCACGCGATCCAGCCATTTGACGCGTCTGCTGGGTCGCTTGTCGTATCCGATCTACCTGCTTCACTTCCCTATCGGCCGCCTGGTTTTTGCGTTGTCGAAGAGCGGGCAAGAAGCGCAGGCGGTCTTTATCTCGATCATCGCCACGCTGATCGCGGCCTGGCTTGTCGAGCGTTTCGTCGATCACCCGATCAGACAATGGCTCGAACAATCGCTGGTGCGCCGAAACGCGCCGGCCTCACAAGCAGAAGCACGGCCGAATTGTTCGACTCTGCTCGATTAGCGGCGCATTTCACGCTCGCCGTATGCCACCAGCAGCCGGCTTGCGTGCGCCAGGCAGCAGTGACGTGCGCGTTGCGCGCGGATACTCTGCGGCAGTGCAACGTGAGATGACCGCGGAAACGTAGATGATCAACCCTGATACCCGGGACAGTCCCCGTCGCCAATTAATCGTCTATTTCAATGGCACTTTCGTCAACAACCGGAATGGCGCGCATGTCCGCGTGACGTCGCTGCTCAATCTGCTGATCGGTTACGGCTGCAAAATCACCGTCTACAGTTACTCGAACCACGGGGAGTGTCCGTGGGGCGACGCCGAGCGCACGATTTTCAGCAAACAGTTTCCCGGCGTCGCGCTCGTACTCGACCGGCGTTCGCCAGTGCTGCGTTATTGGGGAAAAGCCAAAAAGAAACTAAGCGGCGTTTTTCCGGATTGGATTCCGCGACTGCTCGGCGCTCATCTGCCCGCGCTGACGCCCAATTACGACCGGCTCCGAAAGCAGTATCCCGACGCGCTATTCATCGTCAATTACGCCAATGGCCTGCTGGAACTGAACGGCATCGATCCCGATTGCTGCGTGATCGAAACGCACGATATCGACTTCCTGCAATTCAGCAAGCGCTTTGGACACGCGCTCACGAGCCGCAGAATTGCCGAGAAATTTCGCAGCGAAACCGGCTTGCTGCAAAGCGCGCTTTCATTGCTCGCGATTGCGCGCACGGAGGCCGGGATGTTCCGGCTGTTCTTTCCGCACAAGCCGGTATTCTTTTTGCCGAAATACAGTGTCGCGAGTCATCGCAATTTAGACGCGCTACAGGGCGGCGGCGATATCGATCTGCTTTTTATCGGCTCGCGCAATCCGTTCAACGTGGATGGCATTATCCATTTCATCGACGAGCAACGCGAATTGCTGCAGCGTTTTTCTCTGGCGATCGCGGGCGAGGTCAGCATGAATCCCGAAGTCGTCGAAAAGGCATCGGCGATCGGCACTATCCGGCTACTCGGTTTCGTCGACGATCTGGACGCGCTTTACCGGCGCGCGAAGATCGTGATTGCGCCTGTCGATGGAACGGGCCTGAAAATCAAGGTGGTCGAAGCGTTGGCGGCGGGCAAGCCGGTGTTCGGCTCGCGTCATTCGCTGGAAGGCTTGCCGCCCGGCAGCGAACGTTGCGCCTTTCTGATCGACGCCGGGCAGATCAGCGCGATCTTGTCCGATGCGGCCAGCCTGAATGCAGCTTCGGAAGCAGCGCTCGCTTATTCGCAATCACAGGCGAGCACTGGCGATATTGCGGAGTTCCGGGAGTTTCTCGATACCCAACGCGTCGTCGACTGGCCATCTACTGTTCGATAAGCGGCCTTCCTTAAAGACGCATCATCGGCGCGGTTTAAAACCGCGCCGAATGCGCTCAACGAATCCGGTTAAGATTTCGGACGATCCGCCTGCGAACAGGCACGACGACTTTCATCACCGAAGCCTTTGCACTGTCGCTCCCTGCGTTTGCTCCAGGGTCCTGCGGATGCACGCCGATTTTCCGCAGGTAATGATTGGCGGCCAGAATACGCCCGCGTGCGCGGCTCGCATTGGTCTCGTAGACGAACGCATACGAAACGCTGCGCTCCCCGCCGGTTTTCACCCAATGCGGCGCGTCTTGCGGTTGATGAAAGCCGCGCCCAGGCATCAGGCTGAAGACGTGCTCGAGACTCTTGTCGCGCGTGCGCAAATCCACCTGCCCGATCTCGATCTTCCCTTCCACATAGAAGTCTTCGAGTTCTTCCACACGAATCGCCGAAGGCGGATAAACGTGATATTGCTTGCCGCCTTCGATCTGGAAAAAGTGATTGATCTCCGGATCGAAATGAAATGGCGTGGTGGCGGAAGCCGAACTGATAAAGAGCGCCGACTCCAGCCGTACGACTTTTTCGCCGTTCAAACCGCCTCGCAATTCGACCACGCGTTCGAACAGCGTATTCAAGAGATCGCGGTACGCGCTGTCGTATTTCTCGGGACGCTTCAAGAGCATGCGTGTCGGCGAGGTGGCGAGCATCGCCAGTGCTTCATCAGGCTTCGACGGTTTCGATTTGACATCGAAGAATCGCGTTCCCGGCGTGGGCGCCGACTGCGAAATGTAGTAGTCGCCCGGCTCCGCGCCGTACTTGCCCGCCAGCGCCGCGAGCGCGTCGGGCTGAAACATCGGAAGCCGATGCAGATAGTGCTCGAAACCGAACGGCTTCGTATTGAACGCGTTCGTATAAACGGCCCGGTCAACGACCAAAAGCTCATTTGCGGAAGGTAGCATCATGGTTAATCCGGGCTGTCTTAATCACGGTCTGAGTTACGGTCGCAAACGTGGCGCACGCCTTTGCGAAGCTCATTTTTTCATGGTCGAACGCTTCGCCACTTTCCGGGTGGCGAGCATGAAAAAATCAAAATCGGTCATCGCTTGTTGCGATACTAGCTACCTTTCTTCCATGTCGACGAGACGACGCGCTTTGCCGCGCTCGCGGTCGAATACGCCATCACCTTGACCTGATCGCGCAACGCACTGCGTCCAGGCGGCTGCGGATCGATGCCGAGTTTTCTCAGATAATGATTGGCGCGATAGATATTCGCCCGCACCGAATCGATAAACTGGAAATTCACACTCAAGGTCACCGACACGTTGTCCTTGTTTTGCAGCCAATGCGGACAATTGACCGGCACGTGCACCCCGTTGCCAGGCGCCAGTTTGTACAGACGGGCTCGGTCCTGCATTTCAGGCCGATAGTTGGGCGCGTTGTTATCCAGCGCCCAGAACTGCTCTATCTCGACTTCCGGCAGAATCTCCCGGTCGTTGCGGTCGAAGATGTAGATATCTTTTTGCCCCTGAATCTGCAGAATAAAATTGCATTCACGATCGATGTGATACGCAGTCACCCGTTTCGGCGAGGTCGCGAAAATGATGATGTCCTCGACGAGAATCTTCTTTTCGATGCCGTTGCCGACCAGCCGCTTGATCTCCGCGATCGTCTGACTGAACAGCTCGGTATAAGCCGGGTCCTTCTGCGCGCTGCGGAAGATGAACCACGCGTTCGATTCTTCCAGTTGCCTTAGCGCGCTCAGTGGCGAAAATTCGCGATTCGTATCTTTCCACTTCTGCCCGGGAACGACATCGCCCATGTCGAAATAGAGATCGGACGGGCGCGTCCTCAGCGAGCGGTCCGCCAGTTCCAGCAATTGCGGCAACTGAAGCAGCGGATGACGCGCCAGCTTGTGGGTGACCTCGAAACTATTGCGTTCGAAGTTCTCTTTAAATGCTGAATAACTTGAGTTAATCCACGTGTTCGGCAGCTCCGCCTCGCCAACGGGTGGAATCGTCGTGCAGATGTCCATGCATCGCTCCTTTCTGTCTGTCGTAGACCGGAAACGGGACCTGCGGCGTCAAATTCCCCAACGGTGTCGACACGCGGGGAACCTGGACTGGACGAGTCGCCGACATCAATCGGCTAGTCTCCATTTATCGTTGTTATGCAGATACTGCCTGAAACGTTAAGACGAAACGCTGAAAACATCACACGGCGTTTTCATCCGGCATTCGCTTGCCGATGCGGCGTCGCCTTGCACGCTACACAGCGACGCCGGCGCGGCGCGACCCGGAACGCTTGGCTACTAATCTACTATCGGGCATCCGGGCTCAATGTGCGCTCACCAACACACGCCTCGAAAGGGATCGCGCGCTAGCCGCGGGCCACTCGCGCCCCACCTCCGCACCACTCAATCTGCACCGGTGGAAAGTCCGACGTCCCCAGATTCTCGATCTGAATATACGAAGGCCATTCATTCGCCGCGCTGGCAAACAAGCCCGTTTGCGTCTGCGAAAAACCGATGCGCTCAAAGTAGTCGTGACACGTCGCGTTCTTGCCCGTGTCCACCAGTTCCGCGTGAATCTGCGGCTGCGCCTTCAGCGCCAGCCGGGTCGCCACCGCGCCCACCACCAGTTCCGCGCCCAGCCCAAACACGCGACATGACAGCACCACCTGCACGATGCTTTCGCACTTGATCAGGCACACCGAAATGATGCCGTTGTCGATCAGTTTGTCGCGCAGCGAAGAAACAATGCAATAGCCGCCCTTGCTGATGAACTTCTCGAACTCCGATTTCTCCCAGCGCTTGCCCGTGGTATTGAATTGATTCGTCTTGTTGATCAACTCGAAAGCGCGCTCGAAGTATTTCGATTTCGGCGTCTTGATCAGATAAAACGACTGACGAAGCTGCAACGATGCCAGCCATTCCTCGCGCGATGCCCCGCTCCCCGCATCGACACTGGCCTCGCGCTGCGAAATGGCGCGCACGAGTTCCGTGCGTCGTGCCGACTCCTCGGTGACGACCGGCACCTGCGTTTCCGCCGAACGCAAAATGATGCGCCGCCAATCGTAGTGATTGCCGCCCAGACAGCGAATCTCGGGAATCGCCGCTTTCACCTCGGACAATTCACGGTCGTTGTCGTCGATGAACACGCAGTTGCCCGGCAGCAGATTCACTTCCTTCATGATCTCGCGAATATTCTGCGACTTCGGCTGCCAGTTGATTCGCACGCTCGCGAAATCGTCGAGCGTGATCGCACCGCGCCAGATCGCATTAAAGCGCTCGATGGTCGGCGCTTCGTCGTTCTTGCTGCAGATCGCGAGCAGACCGCCGCGCTTCTTGTAGAACAGCAATGCTTCCACGAGACCGATCGGCCAGCCTTCGATGCGCTCGAAAGGATTCAGTCCCTCGCCTTCCGCGGCCACGCCGCGCCATAGCGTATCGTCGAGATCGACGATGATCAGCTTTACCGGATTGCGCTGCGCGACGATCTTGACGATCGCTTCCACGCGCGCGAGCAGCGCAAGCGTGAATTCACGCGACGCCACTTCATACGTGACCATATTGATCAGCGCTTTCGGTGCATTCAAACGACTGGCGTCGAGCTTGAAGTCCCAATCGTTGATAAACGAAGCGTGCGAGCTGCTCAGCAGCACATCGTCCTGCAGATGCCGGCGGCCGACGAAATTCAGAATCTCGTTGGCGTCGAGAAAATAACCGTTGCTCGTTTTGCGGACCGCATCGAACAGCAGCCGATTAATCTCGCGCACCAGATAGCTGGGCGACGTCAAACCCGATTGATCGATCAGGTCGCCGAGGTAATTGAAACTCGGCTCGAAAAACGACATGAACAGAATAGGCGCCGTGGTGATCTGCGCGGTAAGCTGGCCGACCTTCAGCGCGATGAATTCGCCGACGCTAGCCAGCAGCGCGCGCGCCTCGTCGTCGGACTGCAGGCGCGCGAAGAGCATGTCGACTGCGGGCTCGGGCGTGTTCGCGGCCTCGCTCAGAATATGGCGCAGCGTCAGGTTCACCACCACCACGTCGTCGTTCGCGGCCGCCGTCGGCACGGGCTCATGACGCTTCGAGCCCATGACGATGTGCCGGATGTTGTGACCGGTGTTCGCGCTGCGCTTGCCGAGAATTTCGACACCGCACGTACCCAGCAGCAGAATATTGAGCTTGCGCGCATCGATGGCCAGCGACGTCGGTGGCAGCGGCAAATTCACCTGTTTATCGGCGATGGAGGTATAGAAGAAATCGCGGATAAATTGACGCATTTCGGCCCCCTCGAGTCAAAGCGTTCAGAACCGCACGGAGGCACACCGGTTGCGCGAAACAACGCGCCTGTTCTTGCGGAAGCCTGCGCCATAGCGCATTGGTGCAATACGCACGCTTCGTCCAAACGTTGCCCGTGTGTGCTCGGCGATTACAGCAGAGACCCGCCGCGATCTCTGTGCGCCGACATACACAAGGCCGTCCGACTCAAAACACGCGGGCGCCTGAATCCACGATCACAGCGTCATACCGGCAAATTGCCGGGCTGAATCCGCCTGCGCAACTGCTTGATCAGATTCACGCCGCTGCGGCCTATCACAAGCCGCGCGAACAGCGGCACGCGCCCTTTGCCTGGAACCGCAATCTCGCCCGCCATGATTCGTCCGACGAAATCGAGCCGCATCGCCCAATTCATATTCTTGTAAATCAGCACGTCGAAGACAAACGAGGAAGCATGCCACTTCGACATATGCTTGTGATATTTCCCGAGAAAAACCAGACTCGGCTCGCTGCTCGGCACGCGCGATATTTTGTCGACCCGGCCGCTCAATGAATATTCCACCAGGGCGTCATGTAAATAAACAAACGCACAGCCCTCCATTTGCGCATTAATCGCGAAATCCCAATCCTGATGGCGGCGTAAAGACCCGTCGAAACTGATTTGCGGGTAATGATGCCGCCACATCATGATCGACGATGTCTGGATATAGCCGCGTTCCAGCAGAATGAAATCGAGCATCGACTGGCCGTCATAAGGCGCGGTATTGCCGAGCATGCGCCGGCTTCCGTCGGTCAGCACCACATTGCTGAACAGCACCTTCGCTTCGCTCTCCGACGGCCGCGCGCCAAAGGCCGCGAGACACCGTTCGAGCTTGTTGGGCAGCCAGCGGTCGTCCGCGTCCAGAAAGGCGATCAGGTCGCCCGTCGCCGCTTCGATGCCGCGGTTGCGGCACCACGCGGCCCCGCGATTGACCGTTTCGCGAATCAGGTGCAGCGCAATGTCGTCGCCGCAATGACTCGGCAAGTCGAACGCCATGCCCGACGCATCGTCCACCACGATGATTTCGTGCGGAATAACCGTCTGCGTCGAGATCGACTCGATCGCCATCCACAATAAATCGACACTGTTGTAGTGCGGAATTATCACACTCACGTTATAGCCGGACACACACTCATGCCGCATCCCACACCTCGGATCAAAATTTCGAAAAATCCCTCACGCGAAGAGCAAAGAAGAGCCCATCCCTGCGGCTATACCGGCGGGCAATGAATGACACCAGGCCAATTCAAAAATGACGATTAACTGGACGTTCCGCTTGACTGCTCAAATAGTGGAAACCATAAAATCGTTTTTTCAGGCCGAGTGCGTTCCCGGTCCCGGAGAAACAACGCGGAACCGAATCATTGATTCAAAGCCGGCCAATGGACGAACAGACGAGCAAACGCACAGACAAACGCGCGCCACGCGTGGCATACGTCGATCGCGTCCTCGAGCCGCAGCAAACCTTGCGTATTCGTGCCGACGCGCAATCCCCAAGCTTTTCGGACCGGGATCGGCATCGCATTATGTCTGGAACAGCACATGCGCCCGTTCAGCCGTCATAAGAGGCTGCGTCTAACGGCTCGCCGCCACAGGGGAGCCGGTCGACGTTGGCGTCGAGGCACGCGGCGACGTTCTGCTTTGACCCGTCGCCACGTGCGCTATGCTGTCGAGGATCGTAAGGCGACGCCCGATCCCGTTCCGTGGGGTGGCCAACAATTCAGGGGCAAATTCGCTCGGCAAATTTCTAATCGGGTCTTACAATCAATCCGCTTACTGCTGCCTACCTTTTAGCTTTCAATGCCCGTTTCCTCGCTCACGCCGCCCGCCGCGCAAGACGTTCACATCTGGCGCTGGGATCTCGATGCAGACGACGCGCAGCTCGACAGCGACTGGCAGACGCTCTCCGATCAGGAGCGCGAGCGCGCCGGTAAATTCCGCTTCGAACGTCATCGTCGCCGCTTCGTGGCGGGGCGCGGCGAACTCCGCCGCCTGCTCGGCGGCTATCTCGGTCTCCCCGCGCACGCGGTCACGCTCGACTACGGCGAGCAAGGCAAGCCCTTTTGCACGAGTCAGCCCGCGGACTGGACGCTCTGCTTCAATCTTAGCCACAGCGAACACCGGGCGGCGCTCGCCGTGTCGAACGGCATCGAGATCGGCATCGACGTGGAAATGGTGCGGCCGTTCGAAGAGAGCCTGCCCGTCGAAGTGTTTTCCAGGTGCGAGCGCGCGCAATTCACCACGTTGCCCGACGCACGTCGGCAAGCGGTGTTCTTCGAAACCTGGGCGCGCAAGGAAGCCTGTCTGAAAGCGCTCGGCACCGGCTTCATCCTGCCGCCCGATCATTTCGAATTCGATATCGCGATCAGCGGCGACACCACGCCCTGCCGCGTCGGCGGCGATGCGCACGAAGCCGCGCACTGGCGCGTGCACGCGCTCGCGGATCTGCCCGATTGCGCGGGCGCGGTGGCGGCACGCCACGCAGACTGGGCACCCGTCTTCATGAATCGCCGATGAAATAAGCCTGCGCGCGCCTTTTGCGCACGCACTATGTTTGGCGGCGCACAGAGGCTTCGGCGCCGCTTTGCTCCAATCGCTCCACCCGGACCAGCAGCGTGGCAAAAGACGCGAATTCCTTCGCGCAGCACACGCAAGGGGAGGCGAGCGATGAGCCAAGCCATCACAGGCGAGGACGCCGATAAAACGCGCACGATCGAGGCGATGCGAGGTATCGCCGCGATGGCGGTCGCGTTATTCCACTGCCGTCTGATTGCGTGGATCGGCATACGCGCCTATACGTCCGGACCGCATCTCAGGCTCTCGCTCGACACGGCCCTCGCCTGGCTGACGATACCGTTCGTCTGGGGACCGATTGGCGTGCCGGTCTTCTTCGTCATCAGCGGTTACTGCATTCATCGCAGCCAGGCGGCGCGGCTCGCGCGCCATCCGCATTACCGGCTCGATACGCACGACTTTCTGTGGCGGCGCTTCGTGCGCATCTATCCCGTGCTGTTCTGCGCGCTTCTGCTGACCTGGGCGCTCGACAATTTCAGCCTTCAGTTCCGCGTGCACGACGCCCAGCTCGGCGACGGCAGTCTGTGGACCTTCGTCGCGAATCTGTTCGCCTTGCAGGGCATCGTCGCGCCGACCTACGGCTCGAACACCGCGCTCTGGACGCTCTCGCTCGAAGTGCAGTTCTATCTGCTCTACCCGCTGCTGTTCGCCGTGCAGCGCCGCCTCGGACCGAACCGCACGCTCGTCGCGCTGATGGCGCTTGCGACCGTCTCGTATGCGCTGCTCGACCGCCACGGCGTGCTGATCTTCACCACTTACTGGTCCTGCTGGTATCTCGGCGCGTGGATCGCCGAACGCGACGTGCGCGGCCAGCGGCTTTCACGCGGCTGGCTGCTGCTCGCGACGCCGCCGTTGCTGGTGCTCGGCGGCGTCATGTCGACGCGCGGCGCCATGACGACGGGCGGCGCGCGCATTCTCTGGTGCCTGCCCTGGGCGCTCGCGTTCACGCCCTGCTTCGACGCGCTGCTGCACGCCCGCCCGCGCGGCGCGTTCGTCATGCACGCGCTCGAAAAAGTCGGCGATTTCAGCTACTCGCTCTATATCGTGCACATGCCGGTCTGCATCGCGCTGTTTTCCTGGCTGCTGCATTCGACGCGTCAAGTCAGCATCCTCTGGGCCTTCGCCTGTTTCTTCATCGCGCTCGCCAGCGCTTACGTATTCCATCTGCTGGTCGAACGCCCCGCAATTGCCGTGCTGCGCCGCGCGTCGGCGCGACGCCAGCTTGCCGCGAGCCAGGCGGGCGCCGCCTGAGCGCAAGCGCACGCGCGTGCGCAAAAACACGCAGTGTTGCGCGCAGGACTCGCCGCGCATCCGTGTGTGCGACGCCGTACGGACAGTCGCGCCTCACAAAATTAAATTTGACTTACAGAATATTTCTCGCCCGCAAACGGCTGCTGAATAAGCCGCCAGGCCAGAACAAGTCAGGTGGTAACGGGGTTTTTCTTCAGGTCGTGAACTCACCGCGGTGCAACGGGGCATCGCGCAAACGGTGACGAATCGACGATCCAACGATTTCCGATGGCCGATCAAAGTTACTGGGAGACCGGCAAATGTCACATCGCGATGATTTGTCCGCCGCATCGCCACGCGGCTCAGAGACGGGACCTGGCGTCGTTGCGCGTTTCGAAACGATCCGCGCGCAATTCGGCGATCGCGTTGCCGCCATCGACGCGACGGGCGAAGAGCGCTATGCCGATCTCGGCGAACGTTCGGCGCGGCTTGCAAGCGTCTTGCGCGAACGCGGACTCGCAGCGGGCGAACGCTGCGCGATCATGGTGCCGCGCAGCCGCGACACGCTCGCGCTGATCCTCGCGATCCTGCGCGTGGGCGCGGTCTATGTGCCGCTCGATCCGGCCTATCCGCGCGCGCAGCTCGATTTCATCGTCGCCGATTGCGCGCCCAAGCTCGTGATCGCCGATGCGAGCACGCTCGCGAACGCGGGCGAGTCACACGGCGCGCTCGTCGATCTCGCCGACCTCATCGCCGCCGCGCAACACGCCGCGCCCGCCGCGCCGCACCCGAGCGATCGCGACGACGCGGCCTACATCATGTACACGTCGGGTTCGACCGGCAAGCCGAAGGGCGTGATCGTGCCGCATCGCGCGATCCTGCGTCTCGTGCACGGTCAGACCTTCACTGCGCTCACGCCGGACACGCGCTTCCTCAATCTCGCGCCGCTCGCGTTCGACGCAAGTACGCTGGAGATCTGGGGCCCGCTGCTCAACGGCGGATGCGCCGCGATCATCAACGAAGTCCAGCCTTCGCTCGACGCCATCGCCGCCGAAATCGCGCGGCTCGGCGCGACGAGTGCGTGGTTCACGGCGGGTCTCTTCAACGCGCTCGCCGACTATCGGCTCGAAGCGTTCGCGCCGCTCCAGGAAGTGCTCACGGGTGGCGACGTGCTGTCGCCGCTGCACGTGCGCAAGGTGATGGACGCGCACGCCGGAGTGCAAGTCGTCAACGGTTATGGTCCGACCGAAAACACCACGTTTTCGTGCTGCTTTCGCATTCCGCGCGACGAAGCGCTCGCACACGGCGACGCGATTCCGATCGGCTACGCGATCGCCGGCACGCAAGCGTATATCGTCGATGACAAACTCGCGCCGGTCGCCGATGGCGAAGTGGGCGAACTCGTGGTGGGCGGCGACGGCGTCGCGCTCGGCTACCTGAATCGTCCGGAATTGACGGCCGAAAAATTCGTCGACGATGTCTTCACGCAAGGCGCGAAGCTCTATCGCACCGGCGACCTCGTGCGCCGCCGCGCGGACGGCGCGATCGATTTCCTCGGCCGCAACGACCGGCAGATCAAGATCGCGGGCAAGCGCATCGAACTCGATGAAATCGAACATGCGCTGCGCGTCGCGCCGGGCGTCGCCGACGCGGCAGTCGCTGCATTCGAAGGCCGCAACGGCAAGGCAATCGCGGGCTTCGTGAAGGCCAGCGCCGCTTCCGCTGCCGCCTTCGTCGACGCGCTGCGCACGCATCTGAAAGCGGCGCTGCCCGATTACATGGTGCCGACCGAACTGCGCGTGCTGCCCGACTTTCCGCTCACGCC
Source organism: Paraburkholderia sp. Ac-20347 (assembly GCF_017104805.1). Lineage (NCBI taxonomy): Bacteria > Pseudomonadati > Pseudomonadota > Betaproteobacteria > Burkholderiales > Burkholderiaceae > Paraburkholderia > Paraburkholderia sp. Ac-20347. Next base: position 16,949 of record NZ_JAAGPN010000034.1, read on the forward strand.
GAACGGCAAGATCAATCGCAAGGCGCTCCTCGCGGAACTCGATGTCGCCGCCGCGCCTTCGGCAAGCACGCAGGCTCAGACGCAAACGCAAACTCAAACGCAAGAACACGACCTCGCCGACCCGCTCGCCGCCGTGTTCGAAGGTCTGCTCGGCAAGCCCGTCGATCGCCGCGCGAACTTCTTCGACCTCGGTCTGCGCTCGCTCGATCTGATGCGCGCGCACGCGATCATCGCGCGCGACGTCACGCAAGGTCTCGCGCTCGTCGATCTGTTTCGCCATCCGAACGTCGACGCGCTCGCCGCTCATCTGCGCGCCACGCTCGGCGCGCCGCAAGGCGGCAAGCTCGAAGCGCGCCGCACGCAGACGAGCGGCGCCATCGCCGTGATCGGCATGGCCGGACGCTTTCCGGGCGCGCGCAACGTCGCGCAACTGTGGGCGAATCTGCTCGCGGGCCGCGACTGCGTCACGCATTTCGATGTATCGGAACTCGAAGACAGTTTCGACGACGCCATGCGCCGCGATCCGAGCTACGTGAAGGCGCGCCCGATCCTGCCCGACGTCGATCGTTTCGACGCGGGCTTCTTCGGCATGCTCGCGCGCGAAGCCGCGCTGACCGATCCGCAGCAGCGCCTGTTCCTCGAAATCGCGTGGGAAGCGTTCGAGGACGCGGGCTACGATCCCGCCGCCGTCGCGGGCGCGGTCGGCGTGTTCGCGGGCACGTCGATGAACACGTACTTCCTCAAGCATGTGCTCTCCGACCGCGCCGTGATCGACGAATTCACGAGCCAGTTCCAGATCGGCGAGTATCAGAAGCTGGTCGGCGCGGGCGATTTCGTCGCCACGCGCACGGCGTACAAGCTCGGTCTCAAAGGCCCGGCGATCTCGGTGCAGACCGCCTGCTCGACCTCGCTCACCGCGATCGGCCTCGCTGTCGAAAATCTGCGCGCGGGACGCTGCGACATGGCGCTGGCCGGCGGCGTGTCGATCACCTTCCCGCAAAAGCGCGGCTACTTCTACCAGGAAGGCGGCATGGGCACGGCGGACGGCGTGTGCCGTCCGTTCGACGCGCACGCGCAAGGCACGGTGTTCGGCAGCGGCGCGGGCGTGGTGCTGCTCAAGCGCCTCGAAAACGCGCTCGCCGACAACGATCCGATCAGCGCCGTGATTCGCGGCGTCGGCATGAACAACGACGGCTCCGACAAGGTCGGCTTCACCGCGCCGAGCGTCGACGCGCAGGCGCGCGCCATCGCCATCGCGCACGCCGAAGCAGGCATCGATCCGGCGACCATCGGCTATGTGGAAGCGCACGGCACGGCCACGCCGCTCGGCGATCCGATCGAATTTGCGGGGCTCGTGCAGGCATTCCGTCTGGGCGGCGTGGAAGGCGGCCAGTTCTGCGCGCTCGGGTCCGCGAAGGCCAACGTTGGCCATCTCGATGCGGCCGCGGGCGTGACCGGTCTTATCGCGGCGTCGCTTGCGCTGCGCGAGCGCACGCTGCCGCCGCTCTCGCATTTCCAGTCGCCGAATCCGGGCATCGATGCGGCGCGCAGCCCGTTCTACTTCAACACCGCCGCGCGCGCATGGACCGACGGTCCGACGCCGCGCCGTGCGGGCGTGAGTTCGTTCGGCGTGGGCGGCACGAATGTGCACGTCGTGCTTGAGGAAGCGCCGCTGCGCGAACGCGCCGATGCGCACGCGGAACCCGCGCCCCAGATCCTGCCGATTTCGGCACGCAGCGCGGCCGCGCTCGAACGCGCGAAGGCGAATCTCGCAACTTACTTGGCCAACCCGCTCGCGTCCCATCCGCCACTCGCGCTCGCCGACGTGGCCGCGACGCTGCAAACGGGCCGTCGCGCGTTCTCGCATCGCGCCGTGATCGTCGCCGAAACGCTCGATCAGGCGCAGGCGAAGCTGCAAAAAGGCGCGCTCGAAGCGCAAACGCCGCAAGCCGCGCCCGCCGTCGTCTTCATGTTCCCCGGTCAGGGCGCGCAGTATCCGGGCATGGGCGCGGCGCTCTATCGCAGCGAGCCGGTGTATCGCGAGTGGATCGACAAGGGTGCGGAAGCGCTCGCGCCGCATCTCGGCCTCGACATCCGCACGATGCTGCTGAGCGACGTGCCCGAAGGCGACGACACCCCGCATCCGATCCGCTCGACGATCTACGCACAGCCCGCGCTGTTCCTCACCGAATACGCGCTGGCGCAGTTGTGGATCTCGCGCGGCGTGCGGCCGACGGCGATGATCGGCCATAGCGTCGGCGAACTGGTTGCGGCCTGCGTGGCCGAAGCGATCGAATTCGAGGACGCGCTGCGGCTGATCGCGCAACGCGGCGCGCTGATGCAATCGGCCGAACCGGGCGCAATGCTGGTCGTGCGCCTGCCCGAAGCCGAGTTGCGCGCCACGCTGCCCGAGGACGTCGATCTCGCCGCCATCAACGCGCCGACGCTGAGCGTCGTGGCCGGTCCGTTCGCGGCCATCGAGGCCTTCGAAGCCACGCTGAAGGCGCGCGATATCGAACATCGACGCCTGCATACGTCGCACGCGTTCCACTCGCGCATGATGTCCGGCGTGGTGGAAGAACTGGCCAAGGTTGCGGACCGCCTGACGTTCGCGCCGCCGAAGATTCCGTATGTGTCGTCGGTGACGGGGCAATGGGCGGCGTCCGATCGTCCGGTGTCGGGCCGCTACTGGGCCAGCCATTGCCGCGACGTGGTGCGTTTCGCCGATGCGCTCGCGACCGTCACCGCGCAGGGCAAGCCGCTGCTGCTCGAAATCGGTCCGGGCCGCACGCTCGCAACCTTCGCCACGCAAGGGCTGACGAGAGACCGCTATCAAGCTGCCATCGCCTCGCTGCCCGACTTCGCGCAGCGCGAACGCGAACTGAGCGTGCTTGCCGAAGCGACCGGGCGGCTCTGGCTCAACGGCTCGACGCCGGACTGGCGCGCGCTGCATGGCGCGGATGCCCACCGTATCGCGCTGCCGACGTATCCGTTCGAACCCGAACGTCACTGGATCGACGCGCCCACAACGGCCGCCGCTCGACCCGCTGCTGCACAAGAACAAACGCAAATAACGACGCAAGAACAAACGCAACTACAGACGCAAGCGGCGGCGATTGCCACGCCCGCTTCCACTCACGCGATTACCGACCATTCCCAGACCGCCATGGCCCAAACCGCTCAAATCGACCGCAAGCCGCGTCTCGTCGCCGAACTGGCGTCGCTCCTCACCGAAATGTCGGGCGAGGCGCCGGACACGTCCAATCCGGATGTGACCTTCTGGGATCTCGGCTACGACTCGCTGTTCATGGGTCAGGTCTCGCGCCAGCTGCGCCGCCGTTACGACGTGACGATCAGCTTCCGCCAGATCATGAGCGACTACCCGACGCTGCCCGCGCTCGCGCAGTTCCTCGACGGCGCGCTGCCGCCCGATCCGGAACCCGTGGCCGCGCCCGCGCCGGTTGAAACGGCTGCGGTGGTTGCGCCGATCGCTGCTGCGCCGGTTGCTGCATCGACTGTCGCCGCGCCGGTTGCGACTGCTGTCACCGCCGTGACCGCACTGCCGGTCACGGGCGACGTGCAATCGGTGATCCGCGATCAGATCGCCGCCATGCAATCGCTGATGACGCGTCAGCTCGAAGTGCTGCAAGGCGTGCCGGTCGCCGTCGCTCAGCCCGTTGCGGCGATCGCGGCACCGGCGGCCGTTGCGGCGCCGGTTGCAGCAGCAGTTGCAGCGCCCGTAGCGGCAGCACCCGCAGCAGCAGCCCACGCCGCCGGTCCCGAAATCAAGTTCGAGGAAAACCGCCCGACGCGCTTCACCGCCTACAAACCCGGCGCGACGACCTCGGCGCAGATGACCGACGTGCAAAGCGCCTTCATCACCGATCTCGCCACGCGCTACTCGGCCAAAACCGCCACGTCGAAGTCGCGCACGCAGACGTACCGCGCCGTGCTCGCCGACCCGCGCACCGCGAGCGGCTTCCGCGAAGAATGGAAGGAACTCGTCTATCCGATCGTCGCCCAGCGCTCGAAGGGCTCGAAGATCTGGGACGTCGACGGCAACGAATACATCGACCTCGTGAACGGCTACGGCCAGACCGCATTCGGCCACACGCCCGACTTCGTCGTGGACGCCGTCAACGCGCAAATGGCCGAAGGCTTCGCGATCGGACCGCAATCGCCGCTCGCGGGCGAAGTCGCGCAGATGTTCGCCGACATGACGGGCCACGAACGCGTCACGTTCTGCAACACGGGCTCGGAAGCCGTGATGGCCGCGATGCGCCTCGCGCGCACGGTGACGGGCAAGGACAAGGTGGTCTGCTTCGACGGCGACTATCACGGCCAGTTCGACGAAGTGCTCGTCAAGCCGGGCAGCGAAGCCGGCGTGCCGCGCGCGTTCCCGCTCGCCCCCGGCATCCCGAACAGCTCGGTCGGCAACATGGTCGTGCTGCCCTACGCGCGCTCGGAAAGCTTGGAGTGGATCAAGGCCAATATCGACGACATCGCCGCCGTGCTGATCGAGCCGGTGCAGTCGCGCCACCCGAATCTGCGTCCGAAGGAGTTCGTGCAGCAACTGCGCGACGTGACAGCCGCGAACGAATCGGCGCTGATCGTCGACGAAGTGGTGACGGGTTTCCGCGTGCACCCGGCGGGCATGCAAGGCTACTGGGGCATCAAGGGCGACATGGCTACGTACGGCAAGGTCGTCGGCGGCGGTCTGCCGGTGGGCGTGCTCGCGGGCAGCGCGCAGTACATGGACGCGCTCGACGGCGGCCAATGGCAATTCGGCGATGCCTCGGTGCCCGAAGTGCCGCCGACGTTCTTCGCAGGCACCTTCGTGCGTCATCCGGTCGTGCTCGCCGCGATGAAGGCCGTGCTGCTGCATCTGCAGGCAGCCGGTCCGGCGCTGCAGGAAACGCTCGGCGCGCGCATGGACGGCCTCGTGCAGCGCATCAACACGCATCTGGAAAAGGTGGGCATCGCCACGCGCGCGGAGACCTTCTCGAGCTGGTTCTACATCAGCTTCGCGGGCGAAGATCGCCTGGGCAGCCTGTTCTACGCGTATATGCGCTTCCTCGGCGTGCACATCATGGAAGGCTTCCCGTGCTTCCTGACCACGAGCCATTCCGACGAAGACATCCGCAAGATCGGCGACGCCTTCGTCGAAGCGATCGCCGCGCTGCAAGCCGCGGGCATTCTCGGCGGCACGGCGCAGCCGGTTTCGACGCCTGCTGCGATTCCCGCAGCGGCAACGGCAGCGCCGACGCAAGCGCCGCTGACCGAACCGCAGAAGGAAATCTGGATGTCGGCGCAGCAAAGCCATGAAGCGTCGCTCGCATTCAATGAATCGTTCACGCTGGAATTGTCGGGCGATCTGAACGAAGCCGCCTTCGAGCGCGCGTTTGCGGCGACGGTCGCGCGACACGATGCGCTGCGCGCGCACTTCTCGCGCGTCGGCGACACGATGTTCGCCGATGCCGACGCCCGCGTGCCGCTCGAACAGATCGACCTCTCGACGCAAGCCGACGCGCACGCGCAACTCGCCGCGCTCGTCGACGCCGAAGCGCGCGAAGTCTTCGACCTCACGCGTGCGCCGCTGGCCCGCGCCGCGCTCGTGCGTCTCGAAGCGAACAAGTGGGCCTTCGTGTTCACGGCGCATCACATCATCTGCGACGGCTGGTCGATCAACATCATCCTGCGCGATCTGCAGGCGCTCTATGCCGCCGAAGTCTCGGGCACGCCCGCCGAACTCGACGACGTGCAGAGCTTCCTCGCCTTCGCGAAGGTGCAGGACGAAGCCGGCGTCGATCAGGAAACGCGCGACTTCTGGATGAATCTGCATCGCGAAGGCGCGCCGCAACTCGACTTGCCCGGCGACCGCGTGCGTCCCGAAGTAAAGAGCTTCAATGGCGCATCGACCACGCGTCTCCTGAGCGCCGATCTGCTCAAGCAGGTGAAGACCGCCGCGTCGAAGCAAGGCTGCTCGCTGTTCGCCGCGCTGTTCGGCGCAGCGCAAGTGTTGTTCGGCCGCCTCGCGGGCCGCGACGACGTGGTGATCGCCGCGCCGATGGCGGGCCAGTCGCAAGCCGGCGAAGCGCTGCTCGCGGGCCACTGCGTGAACTTCCTGCCGCTGCGCGTGAAGTTCGACGGCGCGCAGTCGTTCGCCACGCACATGAAGGCCGTGCGCGATCATCTCTACGATGCGGGCGATCGCCAGAACTACACCTACGGCGCGCTGGTGCGCGACCTCGGCATCAAGCGCGACTTCAGCCGCCTGCCGCTGACCGATCTGCAATTCAATCTGGAGAAGGTCGACTCGCAGCTCGACATGGCGGGCGTGAGCACGCGCTTCGCGCCGAACGCGAAGGCGTATAGCAACTTCGATCTGTTCCTGAACGTGATCGAATCGGCGCAAGGTCTGCGTCTCGATTGCGACTTCAACACCGACGTCTACGACGAATCGACGATCCAGCGCTGGCTCGGTTACTACGAAACGCTGCTGGGCGCGATCGCCCGCGACGCCGACGCGTCCATCGCCACGCTGCCGCTGCTCGGCGACGCCGAGATCCGCCATCTGCGCGACGAACTGAACGCCTCGCAGCGCGCCTACGATCTCACGCAGACGACGCCCGCGCTGATCGCCGCGCAGGCGAAGAAGACGCCCGATGCCGTCGCCGTCGCCGATGAATTCGCGAGCTTGAGCTACAGCGAACTCGATGCGCGCGCCAGTCAGATCGCACGCTGTCTCGTGGCGGCAGGCATCGCGCCGCACGGCCGCGTCGCGATCGCGATGGAACGCACGGCGATGTCGGTTGCCGCGATGATCGGCGTGTGGCGCGCGGGCTGCGCCTACGTGCCGCTCGACATGACGATGCCGGCCGCACGCCTGCGTCAGATTCTCGACGGCGCGGGCATCGCTGCCGTGCTCAGCGACGCGGGCAGCCGCGCGGTGCTGGAGCCGGGCGATCATCGCGTGCTCGAACTGGAAACGCTGCTCGCGCAGCATCAGGACGAAAGCGTCGCGCTGCCTCGCGTGCAGGACGCCGATGCGGCCTACGTGATCTTCACCTCGGGTTCGACGGGCCAGCCGAAGGGCGTGGAAATTCCCCATCGCGCGCTGAGCAACTTCCTGCTCTCGATGGCGCAGGAGCCTGGCTTCACGGCGCGGGACCGCATCGTCGCCGTGACCACGTTCTCGTTCGATATTTCGGGCCTCGAACTGTTCCTGCCGCTCGTCACCGGCGCTCAGGTGTTCGTCGCGGGCCACGCGGAAGTGCGCACGGGTTACGAGCTGGTGTCGCGACTGAAGGCGCAGGCGTCCACGGCGCTGCAAGCCACGCCGTCGCTGTGGCGCATGCTGCTCGAAGCCGGTTTCAAGGCGCCGCAAGGCTTCAAGATTCTCTGCGGCGGCGAACCGCTTCCGCGTGATCTCGCCGATGCGCTGCTCGCCACCGGCGCCGAAGTCTGGAACCTCTACGGCCCGACCGAAACGACGATCTGGTCCGCCGCCGCACGCGTGCAGCCGAACGGCGCCGTGGTGCTCGGCGCGCCGCTCGCGAACACGCAGCTGCATGTGCTGACCGACGATCTGCGTCTCGCGCCGGAAGGCGTGACCGGCGAACTGTGGATCGGCGGCGAAGGACTCGCGACGGGATACTTCAACCGCCCCGACCTCACCGACGCCGCGTTCCGCACCATCGCCGTCGAAGGCGCGGCGCCCGCGCGTCTCTATCGCACCGGCGACCTCGCGAAGCGTCTGGCCGACGGCGCGCTCCAGCATCTGGGCCGCCGCGATCAGCAGATCAAGCTGCGCGGCTTCCGCATCGAGATCGAGGATATCGAAGCGGCGCTGCGTAAAGCGCCGGGCGTCGCGGCGGCGGCGGTCGCGCTGCATACGGTCAACGATCATCCGCGCCTCGTCGGTTATGTCGTCGAAACGCAGCAAGGCAAGGCCGATCTCGGCGAGATCGCCGCGTACGTGGCGGTGGAACTGCCGACCTACATGGTCCCGACGCTGTGGATGATGCTCGACGCGCTGCCGCAAACGCAGAACGGCAAGCTCGACCGCAAGGCGCTGCCGGTGCCGAGCGCCGACATGGTGGCCGCGCCCGCGCGTCAGGCTCAGGCCGCGCATGCAACGCTCAAGGCCGTGCCGCAGACGGCCGCGCCGGTCGAAGCGGAAAGCCCCGCCAGCGAGCCCGCGGCGCTGACGCCCACGCAAGCCACGCTCGTCTCGATCTGGTCGGACGTGCTCGGCGTGCAGCAGATCGGCATCGACCAGCCGTTCTTCAGCCTCGGCGCGGACAGCCTGCAACTGTTCCGCATCGTCGCCCGCATGAACGAGCGCGGTCTCGGCGTCGATGCGCGTCAACTGATGAAGAACGTCTCGATCGCGCAACTCGCGGCGAGTCTCGATGGCGCGCAAGTCGAAGCCGTGGCCGAAGTGGCCGCGGTCGCGCGACCCTCGATCCTCAACTTCAAGCGTCGCAACGCAGGAGGCATGTGAGCGATGAACGGGATAGCGTTGAAGATCGCGCCGACGGAAGCAGCGGATAGCGTGGCAGCGTTGGATAGCGGCTACGCGCTGTTCCCGGCGACCGCCTGCCAGACGCGTTTCTGGCATGAGCAGAAGGCTTCGCCGCAAGCGTCGGCGCTGAACATCGCGTTCCGGCTGCAACTGTCGGGGCCGCTGAACGCCGCGAGCCTCGAGCAGGTGCTCGCCGATCTGGTCGCGCGCCACGAAGTCCTGCGCACCGGTTTTCTGATGACGGGCGCGGGGCTGCGTCAGCAGGTGTGGAGCGACGCGCCCTTCCGTCTCGACGTGATCGATCTGAGCGGTCTCGACGATCAGGCCGCGCTGGCCGAAGCGCAACGCGTGGGCGGCGAACAGGCGCGCACGCCGTTCGATCTCGCCTCGCGCTCGTACTTCCGCGCCGTGTGGCTGCCGCGTTCGCCGACGCAAGGCGAGCTGCAACTGACCTTCCATTCGCTCGTGATGGACGGCTGGTCGTTTGCGATTCTCGTGCGTGAACTCGTCGAAGGCCTCGCCGCGCTGCACGCGGGCAAGGACGCCGCATACGCCGACGTCGATCTGCATCACGGCGACTACGCGCTGTGGAAAGAGGAGTTTCTCGCCAGCGGCGCGCTCGATCGTGCGCGCGCGCATTGGCGCAACGAGCTGCGCGATTTCAGCCGCTTCGACGTGCCGGGCGACCGCGCGCGTGGGCAGGAGCGGCGCTTCCAGGGCGCGATCCGCTCGATCCTGCTGCCGCTCGAACTGAGCGAGCATCTGATCGCGGCCGCGAAGGCGCAAGGCGTGACGCTGTTCAGCGTGGCGGCGGCGAGTCTTGCCATGGCCTTGCAGAAGGCCACGGGCAGTTCGAACACGGCGCGCGTCGCCATCGGCACGCAAATGTCGGTGCGTGACCAGCAGGAACTCGAAGGCGTGATCGGACCGCTGATCAACACGGTGATCCTGCGCCTCGACGTCGCGCCGGACAGCACGCTCGCTTCGGTGATCGCGCAATGCGGCGCGAAGCTCAGCGACGCCATCGAGCATCTGCACGTGCCGTTCGAGGAGATGCGCGAGATGGCCGGCGAAGCGGCGAGCACGGATCGGCCGCCGCTGTGCTCGGTGAACTTCGCGTTGCAGCAGAGCTTCGTCGGCATGGGCGACGAAGTACGCCGCGACGCGTTCGCCGCGACCACCTCGCCGTCGTTCAACGCGGGCGCGCTCTACGACCTCAACTTCTTCATGGTGCGCCGTCCGGAAGGCTGGCGCATTTCGTGCGAAGGCGATCTCGATCTTTACGACGTGGCCACCCTCGACGCGCATCTCGCGACGTGGCGCGACGTGCTGCAGAACGTGGAGATCGCGGCGCCGGTGGCTGCGCAGAAAACCGCGCCTGCTCATTCGCAGATTCACGCACAAACGCAGACACAAACGCAGACGCAAATCGCAGCGGGCGTCGGCAACAGCGCCTTCATCAGCCAGGCCGAGATGGACGCGAAGGTGCAAAGCGTCGTGCGCTTCAACGAGGACGGCACGCTGACGCCCATCATCGTGCTCAACAACGTCGCCGTGTTCTACGAACTCGCGCAACAAGTGGGCGCGCAACGCACCATCGTCGACATGCCGATGGTGCCGAATACGCCGCAGCACCTCCCGCCGCGCGCCTTCGAGGACATCGCCGCCGACGCCGTGCGCCTCATCAAGCGCATTCAGCCCGAAGGCCCGTACATCCTGATGGGTTATTGCGTGCTGGGCGCGATGGCGCTCGAAGCCGCGCATCAGATGCGGCGCGAAGGCGACACGGTGGAACTCGTGATCCTCAACGACTCGTGGCGGCCCGGCTATCGCGAATCGATGCCGTGGTACGACAAGATCCTGCGCAAGATTCAGGTCCGCAGCGACGACATTCCGCGCGACTTCCGCGCGACGCGGCGCGGCGAAATGTCGGCGATCCATTTCCTCCAGCAATTCCGCACGGTGCGCTGGTTCCGCCTGATCCAGATCGGCCTCAAGCTCGGCCTGCTGAAGCAGGATCCCGGCAGCAACGTCGTCGACGAAAACCTCTGGTATGGCCGCAATATCGGCTATCTGCGCGAGCAGCAGGCGCGCTACCGTCCCGCGCCCTATGACGGCAACGTGCAGATCTTCCGCAGCGCGCAGGTGCTCAAGGGACGTCTGTTCGCGAACGACATGGGCTGGGGCGATGTGGTGACGGGCAAGCTGGTCGTGACCGAAGTGCCCGGCATGCACAACCAGATGTTCCGCGCGGCGGGCTCGGCCGTGATGGGCGAGCAGTTGCGCAACCGCCTGGCGGGCATCGAGACGCAAGATGTTCGCAGCGATGCCAGCGGCGGCGCGGCGAACAGCGCATCGAACAGCGCGGACGAGCGCGACGCGCCCGCTTCCTTCACGCGCCCGGCGCACGCCTGACGACACGAAAGGATCGCTTCATGTCGCCTTCGCGCCGGTTGCTGGTGGTAGCGTTTTGCAGCGCGCTGACGCTCGTCGCCCTGTGCGCGAAGCTGGCCGCGCCCGGCCTGTTCCGCCGCCCGCCCGTTGCGATGGCCGCGACGGCGTCGGCGGCGGAGCGGCCGGACGGCAAGATCCGCTTCGCCGTGCTCGGCGACTCGGACAGCCAGTCCTACCACGACACGCTGATGCTCGGGAGCCCCGACATGCGCGGCGGCGCGTGGCGCGCCACCACCTGGCAGTGGACCGAAGTGCTGGCGCGCTTGCGCGGCGATCAGGTCGATCTCGGCGCATGGGGCGCGTGGGGCAGCGGCAAGGTACGCGCCTACGTGGACGAAGCGTTCGGCACGCCGGCCCGCACGCCGCGCAAGGACGACTATCGCTACGACTTCGCCGTGAGCGGCGCAAACTGCAGCCAGTTGCTAGGGCATTCGCAGCGCCAGGCCATTCGTCTCGTCGAGTTGATGGACCGCGAATCCGAAGCGTGGCGCGGCGGCATCGTGCTGATCCGCATCGGCATCAACGACCTCGGCGATGACGCGGTGCTCGACGCGCTGTCACAGGACCGGAACGCGCCGGAGCCGAACGCGCGCATCGACGCCTGCCTTGCCGAAATCGGCAAGACGGTGGCGCTGCTCCGCTCGCATCATCCGGATACGCATATCGTGCTCGTCGGCGTGCTCAGCAACGCGGACTGGTCGATCAAGTTCAACAGCTGGCAGTCTGGCGCGGCGATCGCCAATATCGATGCGGGCCTCGATCGCTTCGACAACGGCTTGCGCAAGCTCGCGGCCGCCGATCGTCAGCAGGTGGTTTTTCTCGACGATCGCGCGTGGTTCCGCGGTCTATGGGGCGCACGCGACGACCAGGGACGTCCGCGCTACAAGACGCTGCGGCTTCCGCCGGGCTGGGCCGTGACCAACACGTCGGGCGACGATCCGCACAATGCGGTGCTCTCGGACGGGCACGCGGGGGTGGTCTGGAATACGCTCTGGACGCAGCATCTGATCGTCGCGCTGAACACCGCGTTCGGACTGCATATCGAACCGATCACGGATGCGCAGGTGTTGAGCTTCTTGCAGCCGAGTTTTGTGGCGAGTTCTGCGGCGAATTCGGCGGCGAGTTCGGCAGGTTCGACGCACGCGGCGGCGGCTCCCCTCACCTCCACCGCTGCGCCTTGAATCACTCGACGCGCTAGCCCATCCGCTCGATCAATTCCCGCCAGCACGCAAGAATCGGTTCGCGCGCGAAGATCTGCAAATGGCCGCGAGCCTGGTCGATTCTGCGCTGACGCTCGTCGGCGTGCATATCGGCGAGCGCCTGCATACCCATCGCGATCGATTCGAGTTCGAGCGGATCGGCGTCGAGCATCGCGTCGCCGCCCACTTCGGTCAGGATGCTGGAGCGCGAGACGAGGCACGGCAAGTCGTGCTCGATCGCCTCGATCACCGGCATGCCGAAACCTTCGAGCAAGCTCATCAGCACGAAGCCGGATGCGTTGCGATAGAGCCAGCGCAATTGCTCGTCGGTCGTATAACCGGGCAGCACGACGCCCGGCGTTTGCCGCGCGAGATTGATGGCCGTGTCGGCGCCCGGCTCGCGGCCGCCCACCACGACATACTGCCAGCCCTGCTGCGCGAGTCCGCTCGCTGCGAACGCCTCGATGCAGCGCGCCTGATTCTTGCGATCGCCCACGCTGCCGACCGTCAACAGAAAACGCGCGCCCACACCGTCGACGGGCTTCGCGTCGCCGTCCTTCACGCCGAGCCGCGTGGGAATATAAATCACCTTCGATGACGCGAAATCATAGCCATACAGGCGGTGAAATTCCTGCTGCGAGGTCTTACTGACAAACACCATATGCGGCTTCACGCGCCGAATCTGGTCGTACGCACGCAGATACAGATCGTCGACGCCCGGCGCGAAATATTGCGGATGCGTGATCGGGCCGACGTCGTGACACAGCACGATATCGCGCGGCTCCAGACGATGGCGCACCACGCTGAGCGGATCGAGATGCAAGGTCGGACGCGGATCGCGGATCACCGGCAACACGGCGGCGAATGGCGAGCGATAGACGCGAGCGAGCGTTTCCTTATGCGTCAGACGGCCCACGACACGGCGCATCAGATCGCTGTGCGGAAACTCGTGCCACCGTCCGTAACGCACGCGCGAGACCTGCCCGCCCAGCGTCGAAATAATATCCTTGCCGAGAAATAGCTTGCCGGTGCGGTCGTTCAGCGCCAGCGAAAAATCGACATCGATCGACATTGCTTGCTCCACTATGCGTTGCTTCAGCGCGTCGCGCCGGTCACGGCTCGCAGCGATTCGACCAGACTGCGCGCGGCCGCCTGCCAGGTGAAGCGCGCCGCCTGGCCGTATCCGCTCGCGATCAGCGATTGCCGCGCGGACACGTCGTCGAGCGCCGTGAGAATCTGCGCGCGCCACGCGCTCGCGTCGAACGGATCGGCGTATAAAGCCGCGTCCTCGCACACTTCGGGCAGCGCGCCAAGCGGCGCGGCGACCACCGGACAGCCGAGCGCCATCGCTTCCAGCGGCGGCAAGCCGAAGCCTTCGGTCAGCGAAGGAAACGCGAGCGCGCCCGCGCGCTGCATCAGACCGACGAGCTGCGCATCGCTCACGCGGCCCGCGAATCGCACGTTCGGCGGCACCACATGGCCGAGCGATTCGAAATCCGCGCGCGTCGCGCCGCCGAACAAGACGAGTTCGATATCGCGCAATGCCGGATCGGCAAACGCCTTCAGCAACACGCCGATATTCTTGTGACGCTGCGTATTCGCGAGCGCCAGCACATAACGCTCGGGCGTGAGTTTCAATGCCGTCACCAGCGTTTCGTCGGGACGCACCTGAAAAACATGATCGCAGCCGTTATGCACCACGACGATTTTTTCCGCGCTCGCAATGCCGTAACGCACGAGTTCCTGTTTCGAAAACTCCGAAACGGTGAAGATGATCTTGTGCCGCTTGCCAATAAAGAAATACTGAAACTTGTACCAGAGGCGGAACGGCAGCGAATACGAATCGGGCGACGAATACACCTGCGCGTCGTGAATCATCGTCGCCGAATCGCGATGCAAAAGCGGCCCGAGATTGCAGAGATTGAGAATGAAATCGCGGCGGCGCGCGAACGGAAAATAGCACTGCTCCCATGCAATGCGATGCATGCGGCGCGCCCAGCGGCTCTCGCGAATGCAGGCGATATTGCGGTAGCGCGGCACGTCCACGCGATCTCTGACGACCAGCGCGTAATCGACGTCGCCGCCCGCGTGCGCGGCAATCAGCGCGTCGGTGGCCGCCACGAGTTGCTCGGCCACCCGATGCACACCCGTCGGCGCCGCGCCGAAGAATTTGCCGTTGAACGCAATCGTCCTCATAGTTTTTCCGCGCGCTCGGGCGTCAGTCGGCCGCGCACGAAATCGCAGACACCGATCCAGTTGCCGCGCAAGCGCCCGCGCCGGTCGACCCACGGTTCCGGCACGAAGCTGCGCACGAGATTGCTCGATACATTGCGCAGCACATGACGCAGCGCGTCGCGCAGCGGCATGGTTTTCTTCTGCACCAGATACAGCGGATTGATCACCTGCGAATAGCCGAACTTGCGCCCGGATACGCGTCCGCGCTTGACGCCCATATGCACGCCCACCGCCGTATTGATGCGCACGACGCGGCCGCCGCGATTCCAGATCTGGCCGCCGAAATCGCGATCCTCCTGCCAGCCGTACAGCACGAGACGTTCGTCGAAACGCAGCCCCGCGATGCTGCTGCACCGGAACGCCATGTTGCAGCCGTACGGGCCGCCGGTCGGCGCGATATGCATATCGCTCGGCAGGTCGTTCGTGTTCGCGACGATCGCGCGCGCTTCCTCGTACGAATAGCCGGGACCGTGAATGCCGTCCGCGAGCACGGTGCCGGTCACGCAGGCAATCGAGGCGTCGGTTTCGAGCGCCTTGAGCGCCTCGGCGATCCAGCGGCCATGCATGAGGAAGTCGTCGTCGAGAATAATGACGACGTCGAAATCGGACGGCACGTGATCGAGCGCGCGATTGCGCTGGACGGAGCTGCCGGGCCGCCCCTGGATCACGAGCAAACCAGCTTGCGAGCGCAGGTCGCCGACATCCGCATCCGAGACGCAGGACACGATGATCAGATCGGGCTTCACCGTTTGCAGGTCCACAAAGGCGACGACCTGCTGAAGAATTTCCGCACGCCCCAGCGTCGGGAAGATCACGCAGACTTTCGGCTTCTGGTCGAAAGGAGACGGATTCATTGTTTTACCTGTTGCGAAGTTATTCGCGCCAGCGCGCCAGTCGCGCATTCAAGGACACGGCATTGCCCATGCCGATAAAACCGCGCAGCAAACCCGCGCGCGAGACGCCGAAGATCAGCATCGCGAGCAAGGCAGTTTCGCCGATCAGGCGCGCTTCGGCCATGCCTTCCGCGCCGCGATAGCTGGCGAGCGGAATCGCCACCAGCAGATTCACCACCGCGCTCGCGATGCCGGTCCACAAGAGCAGTCGTTCGAGCTTGCGCGGCAAGACGAAATACAGACCCAGCACGCGCGTGCAGACGCTGATCGGCAACACGAACACCATCAGGTTGAGAATCGGCACGGCAGGCCGGAATTCCGGGCCGAACGCGAGCGGCACGAGCCAGTCCGAGAGCGTCCTCGTGAGCACGACGCCCGCGATCGCGCCGATCAGGAAGACGGCGAAAATGCGCCGCGCGAACCAGTTGGCTTTCGCTTCGTCGTGCGCGACCAGATACATGACTTTCGGCGCGAGCACCTGGGCGGCCGGCGCCATTACGCCCAAAGCGGCGGCAATCAGGCGCTCCGAAATCCCGAATGCGCCGACTTCGGCGGGCGAGGCCATCAACGACAAAATGTACGCGGACGCCGCGAGCATCAAGATCGCCGTGCCGTTGTAGAGAAAGATCGTGGTGGAGCGCTTGATCAGATCGATGGCGGCCCGCAGCGGCACGAGGAATCCGGTCGACTCCTTGCGGACCAGCCAGTAGGCCACGCCGGTCTGCAGCAGCCCGGAAGCGAAGGTCAACGGAAAGACGAGGCCGACATCCGTGGGCTTGTGAATGAACGCGAACAGCAAAACGAGCGACAGCGCGAAGCCCGAGATTTCGATAATCATGTTCGTGCGCACGCGGCCCGTGCTGGAGAAATACCAGCCGAGATTGAACGCCGCGAGTATCCCGCCCGCGACGACAAAAAACGGCGCGTACGGCACGCTCGAAATCACGTCCGAACGGAACGCGGCGATCAGGCCGATCACCACAGCCGGTGCGCCAATCACGAGGCGCGCCGTGAAGTGCTCGCGAAAGATCACGTCGTGATGGTCGGCCTGATCGGTTTGCACCAGCTCGCGTCCGCCGACCGTCGACAAGCCGAAGTTCACGAACAGCCAGAGCGAATTCGACAGCGACGTTCCCGCGAGCACCACGCCGTATCCGCCCGCGCCGAGCACGCGTCCGTAATAAGGAATCAGGACGAGCGGATACAGGTAGCGAAACGCGTACGACAGATAGACCGCAAACAGGTCGAGTTTCGACAGTGAGCTGTCGAGCTTTTTCATGATCCCCCCTGCGAAACCCAGCGCGCGCGCGTGATCGCGCGACGCGATACGCGCGGTGACAGCGCACCCGCCGCCGCCGCGAAGATGTAGAACGGCGCACCCAGCTCGAACACCCCGGCGGACGCCGACGCCACGATGAGCGTCGCGATCATGCCGTGGCGCGCTGCGTAGCAAATGGCGCGCTCGTTGAAGCCATACGCTCTGGGGATCGGCGTAAGCAGCGACATGCCGAGAAACATGCCGTAGCAGACCACGCCCACCACGCCGAGATTCGCCAGCACGACGATCAGGAAGCTCGAAGTGCGAATGCTGCCGAGCCCGACGCCGATGCCATAGGTATCGAGAAAGTTGGTGACGCCCTGCGCGTTCCAGCCCATCCGCTCGACGCCGGACGAACTGCCGGCTTTGCTGAACACGGCCGTGTTGAAGAAGTCGGTGATCGCGTTGGCCACGCTCGGCAGGAACAGAATCACATAGAGCACGACCAGCAGGCCCGCACAGGCGCCGACCACCCAGAGCCGCTGCTTGCGCGCGATCGCCGAACGCGAGATCACACCGGGTCGGCTGAACACGAG
The DNA here is from genome assembly GCF_017104805.1 of Paraburkholderia sp. Ac-20347. NCBI lineage: Bacteria > Pseudomonadati > Pseudomonadota > Betaproteobacteria > Burkholderiales > Burkholderiaceae > Paraburkholderia > Paraburkholderia sp. Ac-20347. Next base: position 34,111 of record NZ_JAAGPN010000034.1, read on the forward strand.
CACGCCCGCATAGGCCCCGAGCCCGACATAGGCCGTGCCCGACGTCGACAGCAGCAGCAGAATGCCGGTGGCCAGCGCGAGCGAGCCCGCGACCTTCGTGCGATATCCCACGAGCCACAGATTCAGGCAGAAGATGAACAGCGGCAGCGTAAAGCCCGAGAACGCCGAAGTCTCGCTGAAGGTGCCGCTGATGCGCACGAGACCGCCCATTTCCTCGCCGGTCAGGTCGGCGAATTGAGCGGTCTTGATTGCGGACATCGCATCGATCCCGGCCGCGTGAAAGAGGATATCGAGGCAACCGGCAATCGCATCGAGCCCTGCCAGCACGAAGATCGCGCTCGCGAGCGTTCGATAGACGCCGCGATATTTGAGGAACGCGTAGGTCGCGCAATAGACGATCACATCGCTGACGCAATAGACCGATTGGGACAGATTGCCCGAGACCGGTCCGAGCGGCTTGAGCAGCACTTCCTGGCTGCTGCGGTCGACCGGATACACGAGCGTCGAGCCGAGCAGCAGGCGCGGCAACACGATCGCGCCCACGACGCCCCACACGCAGGTGCACAGCAGCCAGAAGCCGGGTTTGTCGAGCGAGACCGCATCGGCGAGCGCCTTGCCGCCGGCGAGATTGAACGCCCGGATCGCGAAGAACGCCAGGAAGAGCTGCGCGGGCAGGATCCCGATGCTGCCGAGGCCCACCGCCTGGGTGCTGCCGAACAGCGCAAACACCATCATCGCGTAGATGGCGCAGCGATGCGAGGTGTACAACGCCACCAGTCCGGTGACGAACACGATCAACCCGTATATCGACACTTCCCTGCCCCCAAGATTCGTTCGCCCGCCGATCACGCGCGCGCGATGTCGCTCATGTCGTCAGGCTGCTTATGGCAGCGGCTCGAAGCGCATTCGAAGCACGCTACATCCGTCACGCCGACTGCCACCGCCGCACCACTTGTGGCGCATCGGTGAAGCCCTTGCCGGCGTCCATCGCACGCTCCACCACGCTGAGAAACTCCTGCTTGAAGCGCTCTTCCGTGAAGCGCAGCGCATTGCGCCTGCACACTTCGGGCTTGAGCGCCGGCTGCCGCTCGAAGCGCTCCACGGCCTCGACGATGGCCTCCACGCTCTGCTCCGCGAAGAAGAGGCCAGTGCCGCGTTCGGGATCCGGCGAATCGATCACGATCTCGCGCGAGCCGCCGCGTCCGAATGCAATCACCGGCGTGCCGCACGCCTGGGCCTCGACCACTGAAATGCCGAAGTCTTCTTCCGCCGCCACGACAAATGCGCGTGCACGCTGCATGTGATCGACGAGCACCGAGTCGGGCTGATAACCGAGCAACGTGACGTTCGGCGCGGCGCAGGCTTTCACGCGATCGAAATCCGCGCCGTCGCCGATCACGACGAGACGCTTGGACGGCATCGCCGCGAATGCTTCGACGATCAGCGGAATGCGCTTGTACGGCACCATGCGCGAAGCGATCAGATAAAAGTCCTCGTGCCGATCGCTCAATTCGAAACGCTGCACATCGACGGGCGGATACACCACCGTCGCTTCGCTGCCGTAGGCCTTGCGAATGCGCCGCCCCACGAAAGCCGAATTGGCGACGAAGGTATCGACGCCATGCGCCGTGCGCTGATCCCAGATGCGCATGTAATGCAGCAGCATGCGCACGATCCAGCTTTTCACACCGCGCTGCAGACCCGCTTCGGAAAGATACTGATGCTGCAGATCCCACGCGTAGCGAATCGGCGAATGCACATAGCTCACGTGCACCTGATTCGGTCCCGTCAAGATGCCCTTGGCGACGGCGTGGCTCGACGAAATCACGAGATCGTACGAAGAAAGATCGAACTGCTCGATCGCGAGCGGCATCAGCGGCAAATAGCTGCGAAACGACGAACGCGCGCGCGGCAGATGCTGAATGAAGGACGTCTTCGCGTGACGTCCACCGAGCACGCCGCGTTGTGCTTCCGGGAAGAAGTCGACGACGCTGAACAGATCGGCTTGTGGAAACAGCTGGAGAATCTGTTCGACCACCTTCTCCGAGCCCGCATACGTGACCAGCCATTCGTGCACGAGCGCGACGCGGCCAAAGCGGCGCGTGTCGTTCGCCGCATTGGCGACGTTGGCGACGTTGGCCACGTTCGCGAGATTGGCGAGGTTCGAGGCAAGCGTTACATTAGCCACGGCGAAATCTCCTCGATCAGCTTGACGGCGGTGGCGTGCCACGTCAGCTCCGCCGTGCGTGCGCGGCCACGTTCGCGCAGGGTCGCGCGCAACGCGGCGTCGGCCGTGATGCGTTCGAGCAGTTGCGCGAGTTCCGCGGGGTCGTCCGGCGAGGTGTAGAGCACGGCGTCGCCGCACGCTTCCTGCACGGCCGGCAGACGCGAGGCGATCACCGGACAGCCGAGCGCCAGCGCCTCGACCGGCGGCAGCCCAAACCCTTCGTAGCGCGACGGATACACGAAACACGCCGCGCGGCGATACAGCGCGGCCAGTTCGCCGTCGCTCACGTAGCCGAGATGCTTGACGAAGCCGGGCAACGCGTCCTGACCCGTGCCATAGACCTTGGCGTCGCCGCCGCCCACCACCACGATGTCGAATTGCGCGTCGCGAATCCGGCGCGCGGCGTCGGCTACGAGTTGAAAATTCTTGTGGCGATTGAGGCTGCCAACGGCGAGCACGAACGGACGCTCGCCCAGCGACGCGGCCAGCGTGCTCTCGTCCTGTTGCACGCGCAGCATGTGTTCGCCGCTTTCGTACACCACGCCGATCTTGCGCGCCGGAATCCGGTACGCGTCGGACAACTCGCGCCGCGAGAACTCCGACACGGTAATCACGCGCTGCGACACCTGGCCGATACGCGGCGCCATCAGCCGATACCACGCGACGAACGAACGGCTGTAGCTATCGGGCACGCGCGCGGGCGCCGCATCGTGCAGCACCGTGACCTGACGCCGATACATCAGCGGCCCGGAATTGCAGAGATTGAGCAGCAGCCGGCCACGCGCGGCCTGCGGCAACGCCAGTTGTTCCCAACGCAAACCGCCGCCCTTGCCGCTCGCACGCAGCCCGACATGACGGAACGGATTCGCCATGCCCGCCAGTGCCTCGGGCACGATGATCTCGCTGCGCAGTCCGGCCACATGCGGATCGCCCGACTCGATCAATTGATCGAGCGCCCGAATGGTCTCGAACGCGAAGCGATCGACGCCGGTCGCGCGCCGCCCGAGAAAACGGCCGTTGATCAGCAGATTGGGAACAAGCGGGTCTTTCATTGGATCGGTCCAGGGCATCGCTCTTGACCCGGCGTCATCCGTGCGCGCAAGCACCGCGACACACGACCGGATTCGACGAGCCACACCATGCAATTGGTATGGACCGAAGTGTGGCCGATCTTCCCCGCGTCGAATGTTCGCCTACGCTCATGCCGCGCCATTTCGCGCGGCGCGTGGCGCAGGCTCGACGCAAGTGAGGGACGAGTGAAGGAAAAATGAGAAGCAAGCGAGGCGCAATGTGCTACGCACCACGTAGCGAAGCAGTTAATTCGCCAGCTGAAATAAAGACATTTCTATAATTCCTCCGGAAATTCCCGCTACGCCGCCGGAGCATCGAGTTGGACGAATGCGTCAGAGCGTCCCCGTCTATTCCGGGCGGCGCCTTTGGCCATCGCTGCACTCACCGACGACACTCATGGCACGTCCAACCCGCCTATACGGCCTCCAGCATTTGCGCTTTTTCGCCGCTTTCGCGGTGCTCGCGCATCACATTCTCGAAGAAGCCGCCGGCAGTTCCCTGGCCATCGTGCCCGCTTCGGCGACGCGCGTCGGCGCGTGCGGCGTCGATATCTTTTTCGTCATCAGCGGACTGGTGATGTGGCACACGACGGGCGGCTTTTCCGCGCAGACGTCGGCACGCCGATTCTTCTCCCGCCGCCTCACGCGCATCTTCCCGTCGTATTGGGCCTGCGTCGCGATCATGGTCGTGCTGGCCGGCAGCGGTATCGCGTTCAAGCACGTGGAACTCGACGCGGTCGGCATCGCCGAATCGGTTTTCCTGCTGCCGCCCACGACGTCGTCAGGTTTGATTCTCGGCGTGGCGTGGACGCTCATTTACGAGCTGTATTTCTATCTCGTCTGCACCGTCGTGCTGTGTTTGCCGTGGCAGCGGCTGCGCACGCCGGGTATCGTCGCGCTGCTGGCCGCCGTGCCCTTCGTGCTCGATAAACTCGGCGCAACGGCGCAGGCGCAGTATTACGGCAGTCCGCTCGTGATCGAATTCCTGCTCGGCATTGCGCTCGGCGCGATCGGCACGCATCTGCCCGAGCTGGGCCGGCGCACGTGGCAGTTGTTGTTGCTGGCGTGCGTCGCGCTGTTCTGGTGGGCTTCCGTCGCCTCGCCCGACACCGCGACGTTCGGTCTGCCGAATTCGTTCAGATGGTGGGCGTGGGGCTTGCCGTCCATGTTGCTGGTCGCGCTGTTCATGCAGATTCCCGACGATCGAAACCGCATCGGCCGCTCGCTGACGACGCTCGGTAACGCTTCCTATGTGCTGTATCTCACGCACGGATTCTGGATGAACGCCTTCGCCAAGGCGATCAAGGCGGGCGCGTTTCATTCGACGTTCAGTCTTTATTTCGCCGCCGCGTGCGTGGCCTGTATCGCGGTGGTGTTCGCGCTGGTGGTTCACTGGTATCTGGAGAAACCGCTGCTTTCGAAGCTCGACGGCAAGCGTTCGCGTCTGCGCGAAACGGCAATGAGCTGAGGTTTCAAGCTGAATTTAAAACGACTGAAAATAAAAGCCCGGCGGTTTTACGTCGGGCTTTTTTGCGTCCAGATTCCGTGTATCGGCGGCGATTAAAGTCACTGCGTCGAGCGGCTTTTTATGCGTGTATTGCGCGGTTCAGGATGTTCACCACGGCTTGTATTGACGTTCGCGCGTGTGCCGATGTGCAAACCGGAAATACGCCTTGGCACGTGAATCTTTATCGCGACTCGCCCCCATTCATCCACAGAATAGAAAAAGCCCACCACGGGTTCACCGTGGTGGGCTTCCGGTTTAACGCTTAGGTCGAATTCAGCGCTGCGCCATGCCCGCGTCCTTCGCGAAACCGTGGCTCGAATAACCGTACGCGGCGTACGCATCGCCATAACGGCCCGGACGCGAGGTCATATCGTTGAAGATCACGCCGCGAATCGGCACACCGACCTGTTCGAAACGGCGCACCGACTCGCGCAATTCCGCCACGCTCGTCGTGCCTTGACGCGCGATCACGAACACCGTGCCCGCAAGCTGGCCGATGATGCCCGCGTCCGCAACCGGCAGCACCGGCGGCGCGTCGATCAACACGAGGTCGTAGGTCTCGTTGGCCCAATCGACGAAATCCTTGAAGCTATCCTGACGCAGCAGTTCGCTCGCGTTGGTCACATAACCGCCCGTCGCCACGAAATCCACGCCCGGCATCACCTGACGATGCACGACCTGGTCATAGTCCTGCAGATAATCCACCACGTCGGTCAGACCCGGACTGCTCGGCACGCCCGTGTGCAGATTCAGCGAGCCGCGCCGCAGGTCGGCGTCGATCAGCAGCACGCGCTTGCCCGATGCGCCGGACACCGCGGCGAGATTCACCGAGACGAACGATTTGCCCACCATCGGCGTTGGCCCCGCGAGCAGCACGACATGATTCGACGCATTCGCGAGCGAGTATTCGAGCGCGCTGCGGAAGCTGCGCAGACTTTCGACCGCGGCGTCGAACGCCGCCGTATGCGCGAGCACCGTGTTCGTGCCGGGCGTACCGTTCGGCACGCGGCGCGTGAGCGTATGTTGCAGACGGCTGCGCGGCACGGCGGCGAACACGGCGAGGCCCGTCCCCACTTCGATCTCGTCGACCAGCGACACGCCGCGCTTGAGACGATGACGCACCAGCACGATCGCCGCGCCAACGAACAGCCCCGTGAAGAACGCGGCGATCACCAGCACCGCGCGCTTCGGACGAATCGGCCCTTCCGGCGGCACGGCCGCATCGATCATGCGCACGTTCGACACGCGCCCGGCCTTGAGCAGACGCATCTGCTCGCGGTTGTTCAGCAGGTTCGTGTAGATGTTCGTATCGACGGTGACTTCGCGTTGCAGACGCACGAGATGCTGTTCGAGCGGCGGCAAGGCGCGCGTCTGTCCCGCAAGTTCGCCCATCGCCTTTTCGGCTTCCGACAATTGACCGTTGATGGCGATCACGGCCGGGTTGTCGTCGGTGAAACGCGCGAGCAACAGCGCGCGTTGCCCGCGCAGGTCGGCGAGATGTTGCTGCGCCTGCGCCGAACTCGCCAGCAGCGAGGTCGCTTCGGCGCCCAGATTCACGGCGCCATGTTCGGAACGGAACGTGTTGTATTCGTTCTCGGCTTTTTCAAGCTGATCCTTCAGTTGCGGCAATTGCTTGTCGAGGAAGGCGATCGACTTCTCCGCTTCTTCCTGCGTGCGCTGCGCGTTCTGGCGGATATATTCGTTGCCGATCGCGTTGAGAATCGTGCTGGTCAGCACCGGATCGCCGCCGTCGAGCGCGACGCCGATCACATCGGATTCCTTGCCCTTTTCCGAAATCGCCAGCGCGCCCTGAAGCTGCTGGATCGCGCTCAGTTCGGAGCTGCGCGAGAGGTTGAACACCACCCCCGCTTCGCCGTCGATGCGGTTCACGAGCAGGTCGATTGTGCCGCCCACCACGGGCGCGTGCAGCATCTCGCCCACCTTGCCTTCGAGCGTGGTGCCGCCGAATGCGAGCGTGTACGCGCCGTCGCCCTGATACGTCAGCACGAACGGGCGGCCCATCAGGCGCGCCGGCACGTCGAAGCTCGACACCTCGATGGCTTCGTCGCCCCACGCATAGCCGCCCCAGCCGGACCAGTTCGAGAGATTCAGATGCTGCGCGGCCCAGCGACCCACGACCGGAAAATAGCGCGGCGACGCGTGAATATAGAGCTTGGTCGCGTTGACGGCCGCCGACACGACCATGCGCGAACGCAGCACTTCCATTTCCGCCGACGCTTCGGTCTTGATCGCGAACTGCGAAGACAGATCGGCAAGCGCCGACTTCGCGGCGTTCGGATTTTCCTCGACCTGAATCAGCATGTCCGATTCATAAACCGGCGCCGCCAGCAGCGCATACACGCAGCCGACGAGCGTGCACAGCACCGTCGCGATCAGGATCGTTTTGCGGCCGGCATAGAGCGTATCGAGCAGATTGCCCATGTGTCCGCTTTCGGGCGCGATCGGCATCATCGAGTCGGCCGGCCCCTCAAGCATGTATTCGCGCTGATTCATTTTTATCCTCTCCGTGACGAAGGCGCCGAAGGGCGCGCTTCGCATTCATGCGGACATCAGTAGCCGACCGCGCGGGTTGCTGCCGCGGCCTGCGTCGTCGGCAAAATCAGGCTGATGACACGGCTCCACTTGACGAGAGAAGACGTATCGACAAACACCACATCGTTGGGCTTGAGCTGGAACGAATCGGCCGTGGCCATCGCCGACGCATTGCTCGCGTCGAGATGGAACACCGTGGGCTGCGCCGTATCGCGCCCGCGCACGACGTACACCTGCGAAGCGTCGCCCGACGCCTGGCTGATGCCGCCCGCGTTGCCGAGCGCTTCGTTGAGCGACATGTGGCCGTTGTTGAACATCACGCCGCCCGGACGCTCCACTTCGCCCACCACGAACACCTTGCTGTCGGCCTGGCCGAAGACGCGCACGAGATCGCCGTCGCGCAGGATGATGCGGTCGGGATTGAAGCCCTTGCGGATCATCTCCGGCATGTCGACGACCACCGTCGTATCGCCGCGCGTGACCGCGACCTGCGAGCGATCGGCGTTGCTCGTGAAGCCGCCCGCGCGATTGATCGCTTCGGGCAAGGTCATCGGGCGGTCGTTGAGCACTTCGACGCCCGGCGTCTTGACCTCGCCGTCCAGATACACGCGCTTGCTGCGATAGGTCTGGATGCGCACCGTCACCTGCGGCTGACGCACGTACTTCGCGAGCTTGTCGGCCAGCGCGTCGCGCACGCCCATTTCCGAGAGCCCTTCGACTTTCAGCGGCCCGATATAGGCGTACTGGATGAAGCCGTTGGTATCGACCGTATAGCCCGACGACACCGAACTCGCGCCGCTGCCGTCGCCGCCGCCGCCCGACATCGGCAGGTTCAGTTCGGGGTGATCCCAGACCACGATGCTGAGAATGTCGCCGGGACCGATCTCATACGGCGAAGCCTTGGCGAACAGCTTCTGCACGTCGGTGGGAATGCCCGTGGGGCGCGCCGCCGCTTCCTTCGTCACGAGGTCGCGCGTGATCTCGACGAGCGTGCCCGACGGCGCGCCCGCGAAGCCCTTCGCCACCACGCTTTCCGGCACGTTCGAGCCGGGCGCGCCGCCCGCTTTCGTGGCCGCGTTGGCCTCGGCGGGCGTGCTGTCGCCTTTCGCGGGGGCGTACGTCATGCCCGGCGCGAGCGCGCAGCCGCCCAGCCCGGCCATCGCCAGGCACACGACCCACAAGCCGACGCGGCGCTTCGCGCCCGCGCCAATCGATTGATACGCGTTCGTTTCCATTGACCTACCCCCATCCGTTGCCCATGTTCCGCGTCATTCCGTGTGACGCGGATACCTGGTCCGCCCGGCGCAATCGCGCCGCTCATTTCCCCTGCTGAATCCGGTGTTCAAACAAGACGACTCAAGCAATCTCAGTACGCGCCGCTGCCGCGAATCACGACGAAAAACGTCTTGAACAGAATTCCGATGTCGCGACGGAAGGTCCAGTTCATCACGTAGAACACGTCGAGCGAGACGCGCGTGGCGTAGTCGATATCGTTGCGGCCGCTCACCTGCCACAGTCCGGTGATGCCCGGCGTCGCCATCAGGTAATACTTGCGCGCGTCGCCGTAGCGTTCCAGTTCCTGATCGATGATCGGGCGCGGACCGACGAAACTCATTTCGCCGCGCAACACGTTCCAGAGTTGCGGCAATTCGTCGAGGCTCGAATGGCGCAGGAAGCGGCCGATGCGTGTCACGCGGATATCGTTTTTAAGCTTGAATTCGCGCTCCCATTCGGCCCGCGCTTCCGGATCGCGGGCGAGCAGATCCTTGAGCACCTGCTCGGAATTCACCACCATCGAGCGGAATTTCAGGCAACGGAACGGCTTGCCGTGACGGCCCACCCGCTTGTGTCCATAGAACGCCGCGCCGCCATCGCGTTTGACCAGCAGCGCCACGACGAGCAACAGCGGCGAAAACAGCACGAGCGCGCTGAGCGCCGCGACGATGTCGAACATGCGCTTGAGCGCGTGACCGACCACGGCGGCGCGCACCGAACCCATCTCCACTTCGATCGGCTCGCGATGCCACCAGGCGCGCGTGAGACGCAGCACGCTGAATTCCGAAAAGAACAGCGTGTGCGAGGCCATCAGCGAGATGCCGGTCGTCAGCGTCCAGTAAATGAACCACGGCAGTTGCAGCAGATGATCGTGATGAATCGCGTAAAGCAGCACGAGGCCGCAGAGCTGCACGGCGAGCCATGCGAGCGCCGTGCGTCCCGCGACGCTGAAAATCGAGCGGCTGCCGCGCGAGCCGTAAGTGCCGCAAGCCGGAAACACCGAGAGCGCCAGTGCCGCGCAAAACGCCACCAGCGTGGGATCGGGATGATGTGCCGCGCCGACCTGCGTGAAATTCAGGTTCAGGTGCACGGCGCACACTGCGCCCAGCACGATCAGCACCACGTCGACCGTGCGTTGCGTCAGTAGCGAACTTCGCGTCAGCTGCGTTGCGTGTGTCAGCTGAGGCCCTTGCGTTAGATCTGACATGTCCTACCCCAGTGCGTGTCGTGTTCATCAGACGTTTTGGGTCTGACGTGGTCGTCCTCGGAGAGCGAACGCACGCTCTCTCTTTGCCTGGGGATGCAGATGCGTACTTCGCCCGCCCCAACAGGCCACAGCGACACATTACGGTGTGGACAACGGGCAAACCGTGCGCAATCCCACCAACGGTTTGTGTTCGTGGCGGCGGCTTCGTGGCGAGGCGCGCACTTCACGAAGCACGCCATGCGCGGGCGCGGCGATATGTACGGTCTCGCACATTCGCCGCGTTTTTTCTTGGCTTCTTTTGTTTGATCTGCGTTTTCTCGTAGCAGAACGCGCGAAACGATTTACGCCATTTAATAGGAATCCGTATTATTCGCGCCGCAATTTTTTCCTCGCTATGTGCGGCGGGACACACAAGGCGATTCCTCTGCGGAATGCCGCATTCTTTTGTCCCATTCATCCGCCCATTCACTCGCCGCGTTCGCCGACGCACACACCCGCGCGCGCACTCCGCCGCAGAATGTCGGCAAACCGCACCACGCGAGGAACCTGCCGTGAAGCGCTCTTTAGCTGCAGCCCGTCCGCACGCACTTCGGCGCCGCGTCGATACGACCATCGGCGCTTGCGCCGTCATCGGCCTGATTATGGGTCTCCTCACGACGCTCGCCGCGACGCCGGCGCACGCCGCCGATGCGGTGCGCGCGATGCCCGCAAGCGATTTCATCGACTCGCTCGCGGTCAACACGCACGTGAATTACACCGATGGCGCGTACGTGAACGTCCGCAACATCGCCGACGATCTCAACTGGCTCGGGATCCGCCACGTGCGCGACATCGTGCCGAACGGCTCGCCGCCGTTCGACAACTATGTGTATCTCGCGCGTCGCGGCGTGAAATTCAATTTCCTCGTGCGCACGGACATCGACCAATCGATCGCCCAGGCAGTAGCCTTGAATACCGCCGTGCCGGGCAGCGTCGCGGCCATCGAAGGCTTCAACGAGATCGACAATTTTCCGGTGACGTACAACGGGCTCAAGGGCGCCGCCGCCGGGCTCGCCTCGCAGCGCGACATCTATCGTCGCGTGCAGACCACGCCTGCGCTCGCGGGCGTGCGCGTGTACGACGTGACGGGTTATGACCCGAAGGTGGTCGACACGCGCACGAGTTCCGCCGATTATTCGAATACCCACGTCTATCCGCAAAACGGCGAACAACCGAGCTATAACGCGAACGGCGATCACTGGCTGCCGGCGGCGCTCGGCTCGGTGAAGAAGTTCGAGTTGCCGGTCGTCGTGACCGAATTCGGCTATTTTTCGATGCCCCAATCGGGCTGGTACATGCTGGGCGTGGATGAGCCGACGCAGGCCAAAGGCGTGCTCAACGGCTATATGGATGCGGCTGCGGCGGGCGTGAAGCGCCTCTTCGTCTACGAATTGCTCGACCAGAAACCCGATCCGCAAAACAAGAACGCCGAAATGCATTACGGCATGTTTCGCAACGACAACAGTCCGAAGGTCGTCGCGCACACCATCCGCAATCTGACGACGATTCTGAACACGAACACGCCGCATCGCACCAAGGCGGCCGCGCGCGACACGCTCTCGTACACGCTCTCCGGCATGCCGGTTTCGGCGTACAGCTTATTGCTGAAGAAAAAGGACGGCCGCTTCGTGCTCGCGCTCTGGAACGAAACGCCGATCTGGGATCGCGCGAAAGGCACGCCGCTCGTCAGCCCGCCGGTGCCCGTTCAGGTGGATCTTGGCGCGAACGCGCGCCGCGTGGATGTGTATGACCCGATGGTGTCCGCCGAGCCGCTCGCGACGCATCGCAACGAAGGCCAGATCAGCGTGGAGGTGCCCGATCACCCGATCCTGCTCGAAATCTCGCCCGCCGGTACGCCGGGCACCTGATTTCAATTCATTCGGATGACGAATTAAATGGCAATTCGGGGAAGCCGAATACAACCCGCGCGTGGGCTTTAATGTTTGACGAGCGCCCGCAGCGCAAAGAACGGCCGATACACCCACGGGCACGCCGCGTACAGGAACATGCGGATGCGAAAGCCGAGCTTGATATGCGGCCTGCGCAGCGCGAGCATGAGCCGCTCGCCGAAACCGCGCGCCGCGAACAGATCGCGCACGTAGCGCTCGCGCGCGAGCTTGGGCACGAGCAGCGCGCGCATCGCGTCGCCGACACCGGCGATATCGGCATCGCGTTCGAATTGCGCCGACTCCACGAGGCCGAACGCATTGGTCTGCTTCACGCGCGCGATGAACTGCTCGACCGTGCGCAGCCGCTTCTTGCCCGACAAACCGCCGCGCCGGTAACGCACGAGCGGTTCGCGCAGGCTGACCGCGCCGCCCGACATCACGGCGCGAAACGTCATGATCTGATCTTCGGCCATCGCGCCGGGCAGCATCGGCCCGAAGCGCTCGAACAGCCGCCGCGACCACGCGTGCGACGCGCCCACGAGCCACGGACGCTCGCGCGCCCAGTCGTCGAAATTGCGGTACTGGCCGAGGTCGGTCGGCGCGATGCGGCCCGCCGGGCCGTCTTTGCCTTGATGTCCCTTCGCGCCTTCGAATTCTTCGAGATCGGACGCGATCAGGTCGATCTTGCGTCCATGCGCGTTCCAGCATTCGACGAGACGCTCGCAGCGTTCGGGCGACGAAACGTCGTCGCCAGCGGTCACGACCAGCAGGTCGCCCTGGCTTTTCGCCGCGAGCTGGGACAGATGCGCGCTGATGCCCGCGTTCTTCTCGTTGCGGTTGAGCACGACGCGATGCGGTCCGCGATAGTCGCGCACCGCGGCTTCGATGGCGGCGAAGGTGCCGTCGCTCGAACAGTCGTCGGAGATCAGGATTTCGAGCGGCGAATAGCGTTGCGCGAGCGCGCCCGCGACGGCATCGGCGATCACACCGGCCTGGTTGTAGGCGATGAGCAGCATCGAGACCAGCGGGCGCGAGGCGTCGTTCGCGAGCACGGCAGGACCTGCCTCAGTGCGTTCGTCTTCCAGGTTCATCGGCGATGGGCGGCCCGTGCATGCGGGCGAGTGGGACGAGTGGGGTTAGCGCCGCCGGGATGCCAGTCCGGGCGGCGCGGGCGGCCATACTATCATGCGGCCCCGTTGCCCCGGAACGCCAGGCCGGCGCGGCCGCCGCACCGTGGCGTCGGGCCGACACCGCCGTGCTCGCTCACACCCCCGCGGGCGCGCCGTCCGCGCACGCGAGCGCGTCGCGCGCGAGTTCGAGACGCTGGGCGCCGAGCCGGCAGATTTCGGCGCGGGAGCGGCGCACGTGGCGTTCCGCCAGCTCGACGGCCACCCCAACGCCGCCCACACCACCCGCACCACCCGCCCGAATCGCACCAATCAGCTCGGCATGCTCCGCATACGTTTCGCCGACGCGCTCGCCGTACACAAAGCCGAGCCGGTGCACCACGTGGATGCGGTCGGTCACGCGCCGCAATGCCGCTGAAAGCTCGGCGTTACCCACGGCGTCGACGAGCGCGAGATGGAACGCCTCGTCGAGCGCGGCCA
>NZ_JAAGPN010000035.1:0-241 GCF_017104805.1 Paraburkholderia sp. Ac-20347
GGATTATTAAAAAAAAAAAAAAAAAAGAAATATCTTCGTCAAACACCATCTAACATACCGCAGTTATCACAGAAAAAAAATCATATACTACTCGATTTACATCTATATCACTACTAAGTTTCCTCATCTCGTGCTTGCTTCTCCTTCATTTGACTTCTGCTCACCATACTATGTCCATATATCACATTGCCTCACTGTTTGAGTCAAAGTCTCACTTGTGTCTTTCATCTTTGTTTCGTGT
>NZ_JAAGPN010000370.1:0-6135 GCF_017104805.1 Paraburkholderia sp. Ac-20347
CGCTCGCGCTGACCTGGCTGGCGGCGCGGCTCGACGCGCGCGAAACCGGCGGCGCGGCGGCGCGCGTGGCGGTGAGTCAGGACGCCTGCTGAACCCGCGTTGCGCACAGTCTGGGCATATCGCATACGCGCACAAGCATTCCCGAAAACGCGCTCTGCAATGCTGATATCAGTGTGAAGATAACTTCGTTGGGCGCGGCGGGACGCGATGCTAGTCTTGCCTCCATTCAAGCAATTGCGCCGGTTCGCGGCGCGTCTGGGAGGCTGCCATGCATTCACCGCTCGCGCTCGTGAGCCACGCGCAGGCCGATCGTCCGGCCGCACATCGCGGTACGACGCATCGCCGCGACGACGATCTCGCCGTCGACATCGATACTGATTCGGATAACGAAGCGATTGTTCGCGGCGTCGACGAACGCTCTGCATTCGCCACTGCGCCGCTTGCACAAACAACAGCACAAGCGACATTGCAAACGGAGGCGCACGACAGCGCTGCCAATGCGTTCGATGCGCTCGAACATCTCGTCGGCGTGAACCTCGCGCGGTTGCGCGCCGAGCGTCAGCTCTCGCTCGATGCGCTGGCGCGCGCCTCGGGCGTCTCGCGCGCGATGCTCGCCCAGGTGGAGTCGGCGCGCAGCGTGCCGTCGATCAAGGTGCTCTGCAAGGTTGCGGCGGCGCTCAAGGTGTCGGTGTCGGCGTTCCTGCGCCGTCATGCGGTGAACGGCTTCGAGCATCTGCCCGCCGAACGCGCGCCGCGCCGCGTGAGCGCCGACGGCCGTTATTCGGCTCGCGCGCTCTATCCCGAGGACGAGCCCGCCGCCGCCGAGTTTCACGAGCTGCGCATCGCGCCGCTGCACACCGAGCCAGGCACGCGCCGCGCGCCGGGCACGACCGTCAACCTCGTCGTCAGCGAAGGCACGCTCGAAGTGAGCGTACACGATCGCCGCCAGTTGCTCGCGACCGGCGACGCCATCGTGTTCGACGCCGACCAGCCGCACAGCCTGCGCAATCCGGGCGACACCGAGGCGCGCGTGTTCCGCGTGACGCGCAACGCCGAGACGCCGCCGCGCTGGGACGTGCCGCAAGCCGCGCCGCAGACGCTCTGAGGTCGGTGCGCCAATTTGTCCAGTGGGTCTTTGCCGCGCTGCACGATCGGGCGCGACGCGGTATGCTTCTTCCGCCGGTTCAACCGGTAATCAGTGCGTCTTCAGGGCGGGGTGCAATTCCCCACCGGCGGTATGCCGGCCGGGCCGAAAGGCCAGCCGGTGAGCCCGCGAGCGCCTGTGCGTGAGTCGCTGCAAGTTGTTTTCGTCTCGCGCGCAGGGTCAGCAGATCTGGTGCGAAGCCAGAGCCGACGGTCATAGTCCGGATGAGAGAAGATGTGCAGATGGTCATGTTTGCCCATCCGCCGCGGCGTTGCGCCTGCGTGCGCGTGGCGTCGTCCGGCCTTGAGCCGGGTGCCGCGCGCGGCGCTCGCGAGAGGTCGCGTGCCGGGGATTCCTGTCTGTTTGCAATGCCCTGAAACGTTTTTCGCCCAACTCTTGCGAGGAGCGTTTCACATGTCCTTTACCCGCAATCTCCCGGTCGAGCAGCCGCTCGACGCCATCGCCGATCTTCCTTTGCTCGATACCGAGCCGGTGCCGCCGCGCATCGCCGCCGCGCTGCAGGCCATGCGCGAAGGCCGTCCCGTCGTCCTTCAGGACGATCACGACCGCGAGGACGAGGCCGATCTCGTCTGCGCTGCCGAGAACCTGACCAACGAAACGATGGCGCTGTTCATCCGCGAATGCAGCGGCATCGTCTGCCTGTGCCTCTCCGACGAGAAAGTGCGCGCGCTCGAACTGCCGCCGATGGTCGCGCGCAACGAGAGCCGCAACCGCACGGCCTTCACCGTCTCGATCGAGGCGCGCGAGGGCGTGAGCACGGGCGTGTCGGCGGTCGACCGCGTGACGACGATCCGCGCGGCCATCGCGGCCGGCGCGAAGCCCACCGATATCGTGAGCCCCGGCCACGTGTTCCCGCTGCGCGCGCAGCCGGGCGGCGTGCTCGCGCGCCGGGGCCATACCGAAGGCACCGTCGACCTGGCGGCGCTCGCCGGTCTGGAGCCTGCGGGCGTGTTGTGCGAACTGATGAACCCGGACGGCACGATGGCGCGCGGCCAGCAGGTCGACGACTTCGCGAAGCTGCACAATCTGCCGATGCTGACGATCGCCGAGCTGGCGGCATTCCGCGCCTCGCTCGCCGAGGTGCGCGAACGCAGCGCCGAGCTGGTGTAAGGCGCGTTCGAGACGTGAAGGTGCTGCGGACCGCCTTGCCGGGCGGCCCGCAATGAAAAACGGCGCGTGAGCCTTGCGGTTCACGCGCCGTTTTTTTATCGACGAAGCGAGCGGCAGCGCGCCAGGTTGGCTTACGACTGCACGTCGCCGAACTCGCCGCGCACGCCCGCTGCCACGAGCGCGGGCAACTCTTCCATGTGCTCCATGATGCGCGTGATGCCCATCTCGCGCAGCACGTCGGCATAGCCCGACGGGATATGGCTCGCGCCCACGAACGCGATGGTCTTCATGCCCGCCGCGCGCGCGGCGTTCAGGCCCGAGAGGCTGTCCTCGACCACGAGGCAGCGCGCCGGCTCCACGCCGAGCGTTTTGGCCGCATGCAGATAGACATCCGGATAAGGCTTGGGCCGCGCGACCATCTCGGCGCTGAAGATGCGCTCGCCGAAGATCGTGTCGAGCCCGGCGCGGCGCACCGAGGCGTGCACGCGCGTGAGGCGGCTGTTCGACACCACGGCGGCGGGCAGCGCGATCTGGCGCAGCGCGTCGCGCACGCCGTTGATCGGGCTCACCGAATCGGCGATCGCGACTTCGCAGTTGTGGTCGATCGTCTCGAGAAAATGCTCGGGCAGCGTGAGATTGAAGCGCTCGGCGACGTCGGCGAGAAAACGCGAGGTCTGCTGGCCGAAGGCGGAGGCCACGGCGGCGCGGAAATCCACGCCGGGGAAGGTGCGGCTGAGCGTATCGAAGAGCACGTGGTCGGCGATGACTTCGCTGTCGACGAGCACGCCGTCGCAGTCGCAGATGAGATGGTCGATCATGCGTAAGACGAAAAAGCAGCCGTGAAGGCTGTATGGACGGACGAAAACACGGGGCGGCGCACGGTCGCGCGGCATGCGGACACCACGCACGCAAACCGGCAAGGCAGGACGTTGAAAGCCTCATGATACGTGCTTTTGCGTGCACGGCCGGGGTTTCGCGTGCCGCTTGCTGTTTCGGATGCGCCGGCTTTCACGCGTCGATGCGACGTTGGCCGTACGGCCAGGGTGTGAGGCGCGCCGCGCGATGCGACAATGCGCGCTGGAACACTCAGTCGAACACGGGGAGAACGCAATGCGTGGACTTGCGATGATCGGTGCGGCGATGCTCGTCGCGGGATGTGCCAATTCGTCGGGCCTTGTCGGCACGTGGAGCAGCCCGCCGCCTTTCGCCACGCTTCAGCAGATGTGCGGCGGCCAGTCGCCCGACTACGGCGCGGACACCCAGGCCGTCTATTCGGCGATCTACGACGCCTATGTCGCCAACCGTCACGGCAAGCTGCCGCAGGAGCGCTTCTGCAGCTTCCAGGCGGGGCTCGCGCAGCAGTACACGGCGCATGGCGCGAACGGCGACATGCAGTCGCGCAATCAGTGGGTGGCGTATCTCAACGACCAGCGCGCACAGGCGCTGAACTGGCGCGCCTCGGCCGATCCGACCTTGCGCGGCGGTTGAGCGCGCGCGGTCCGGCCGGACGCGGAACCTGGCGGAACAGCCTGGCGTAGCAGCCAGGCGGAGCGCGAAAAAAATGGTCACGCGGGCATGAAGCGCGCGGGTCCGCGTGACCATGCACTGCAGGCGCGAACGTCTACAGCCGTGCGCCTGCATCGGGGATGGGCTCGACACAGCGTTCTGGCGGACGATCCCGGCGTCCGCTCAGGTCGAGAAAAGGTCGGTCGTGGTCGTATGGCGCGTGCCTGAGAGCGTGTTCGCGCGCGCCGGCGTGTCAGGCCGTTGCCGCGCGTGAGCCGCGCGGTGTCTGGTTCACGAAAACCGTTTGATGGCGCGTAACGCCGAGTCGCCGATTTCGGTGAGTCGCCACCGCTGGAGGCCGGAGGCCAGGCGTTCCAGCTGGACGAGCTGTCGTTCGAGCAGGGCGTCCAGTTCTTCGCGCTCCATATCGAGCTGGTTGGGGGCGTCCTTCACTAGCAGCAGAGTGGCGAATTCATGCGGACTCAGCATCGTTCTCTCCATGTTGCCGCATCAGAGGTCGACGTTCGCGGCCCCTCGTTGGGCGGCGCGGCGACAGTCATGCGGTGGGCGTGAGCGAAAGCCTGCAACGGCGCGGTCGGTGATCGGCTGGACGGTTGGCGGTCCGTTCGAGCGTGCCCGGGAGTGGTGATCGCGAGCGTCGGGAGACGTCGCCCAGGCAACTCAAACAGCATCCAGCCCGGACGCGGCGCCGGGGAACTGGAGTGTAGTCAACGCCTTTGCGTTGTACAAACCACATGCCGAAAATATTCCCTTTGACATTCGCTGCCTGCGGCGGCGGTCGAGCCGCGCCCAGGAATCCGCGAAATCACTTGAAGTTCATGGCGCGTCGCGCAATGCGTGCTGATTCACGGGCCGGTTCGTGCTCGATTCACGTCCGCGCTCGGGCACCGATTCGCCGCGCATCGCTTGCGCCTCGTTCGCGGTCGCGCGCGACTTGCGCTCCGTCAAGCTGACGCCCTGGAGGATTTCTTCGGTTTGCGCCGATTGCCGCGTGTGAGCCTTTACTTCGCAACGCCGCCGATTATTTGTGGTCCTGTTACGTACCGCTGTCAGGCCCGTGGCTTGCGGCTCCGGGGCTATCGGGACAGGGCTTTGCGTAGCGTGCGCTGAGCGTCCTGCTCGCGGCACAGAGTATTGCTGCGTAACAAAATCTGCGCTACGACTGGCTTACAAGTCGACTCTTCCCGGAACTGGCGCTTGCGGGACCGGTCTGTGCTCTGAGACTGCAGCTTCAAGAAACAACGGCTAATATGAATTAGATATGGCTGGTACCTTTCACCACGCGGCGAAAGCGCCATTGCAGGGCACCGGCGAGCAGTCGCGCCGGGACCGGGCGCGTAGCGCCGCGCGAGCAGATACCGCTTTCGGAGTACGACATAATGCGTAACGACAGTGAGCCTGGCCACGTGATGCCCTGGCGCATCGAAGACATCGATCTCACGCGGATCGACCGCAAGCTCGCGGCTGCCAACGAAGATCTGCTGCTGCTGCTGTGTGCGGCATCGTTCATCGAAAGCGGCTCGGACCTCTACACGAGCAATCTGAGCGTGTTTTTCAATGGCGACCCGGAAGTGTCGGCGTGGCTCAACAACGAATGGGAACACGAGGAGCTTCAGCACGGCCGCGCGCTGAAGACCTACATCAATTACGTCTGGCCCGAATTCGACTGGGACACGGCGTTCAATAACTTCTTCGAGGAATACTCGAAGACCTGCTCGTTCGAGGAATTCGAAAAGACGCGCGCGCTCGAAATGGTTGCGCGCTGCGTCGTCGAAACGGGCACGGCCACCTTGTATCGCGCGATCGGCGAATGTTCGACCGAGCCCGTGCTCAAGGAAATCACCGACAACATCCGTTCGGACGAAGTGCGCCACTACAAGCACTTTTTCCGCTACTTCAAGAAGTACAACCAGGTCGAGGGGCATGGCCGCCTCGCGGTGCTTGGCGCGCTCATGCGCCGCGTGATGGAGATCAAGAACGAGGACTCGGAGATCGCGCTGCGTCACGTGTTCGCGATTCGCTATCCCGATCGCGTGAAGGATTCGGCGTACAACCGCGAACTCACGGCGCGCGTGAACAAGCTCGTGCGCCACAATCTGTCCGCCGACATGTGCGTGAAGATGCTGCTCAAGCCGCTCGACATTCCCGCGAAGATCCAGCCGAGCGTGCTGTATCCGCTCGCGAAGATCACCCAGCACGTGTTCTTCCGCTGAGCGCCGACGTTCGAGCCGCACAAAAGAAAAGGCCCGCTGCAAAGCGGGCCTTTTTCATGGCGCAAGTGCCGCGCGGCGAGGCGCCGCGGGCTGGCGGACCGGCTTAGCGGTCGCCGCGCT
>NZ_JAAGPN010000371.1:0-5923 GCF_017104805.1 Paraburkholderia sp. Ac-20347
TGACTGGCGCTTCGTCGACGGCTGGACCGGCGTGACGGACGCGCTCGCACCGTTCGCGCGTCCGTTGTTCACGCTGGGCCGCGAACCGCTCGCGCATCTCGACGAGATTCCCGCGCATCAGCACTGGACGATCCGCTGTCTCGACGCACATCCCGGCCACGCGCGCGCCGAGGTGATCGACGCGCGCGGGCCGTTCACGCCCGAAGGCGAGCGCGCGCTGTTCGCGGCGGGGCGCTTCGACGTGATCGTCAGCAAGAACAGCGGCGGGGCGGCCACCGAAGCGAAGCTCGCCGTCGCGCGCGAACGCGGTCTGCCCGTGGTGATGATGCGGCGTCCGGCGCTGCCGTCCGCGCAGCGCGAATTCGACGCGCCGCAAGAGGCCATCGACGCGCTCCGAGCTTTCGATTCACCGATTAACACGCAGGATTTCAACGCATGACCGTCTACTTTATCGGAGCGGGTCCGGGCGATCCCGAACTGATCACCGTGAAGGGCCAGCGCCTCGTGCGCACGTGTCCCGTGATTCTCTACGCGGGCTCGCTCGTGCCGCCCGCCGTGCTCGACGGCCACCGCGCGCAGCAGGTGGTGGACACCGCGCCGCTCACGCTCGACGAGATCGTCGCGCTGCTTGATAGTGCGCATCGCGCCGGACACGACGTCGCGCGCGTGCACTCGGGCGATCCGTCGCTGTACGGCGCGATCGGCGAGCAGATCCGCCGTTTGCGGGAACTCGGGATTCCTTATGAAATCGTGCCGGGCGTGACCGCGACGGCGGCTTGCGCCGCGACGCTCGGCAGCGAACTCACGCTGCCCGGCATTTCGCAGACGCTGATTCTCACGCGCTACGCCACCAAGACCGCGATGCCCGAAGGCGAGGCGCTCGGCGATCTCGCGCGCCATCGCGCGACGATGGCGATACACCTGGGCGTGCGGCATATCGCGCGCATCGTCGAGGAACTGCGTCCGCATTACGGCGACGATTGTCCGGTGGCGGTGGTCTATCGGGCAAGCTGGCCCGACGAGGAACGCGTGACGGGCACGCTCGCGGATATCGTCGCGAAAGTGCAGGCCACCGATATCGAGCGTACGGCGCTGATTCTGGTCGGCCGCGTGCTGGGCGCGGAAGGGTTTGCGGATTCGACGCTGTATGGGGCGGGGAAGCGATAAGGCCCGCATTTTTCCCGCCTTTGGCGGGGCCGAGCGTGATTCGAGCTTGACTTGAGCGACGACAATGCAGTTGCATTGCCTTGACAATGCATTTGCATTACCATTGCAGGCATGACGAACGGATGCAATGGGAGTCGATCATGGCCTCTTCTTTTGTGAGCGACGCGGACCTGATGGTCGAAGCGGAATCCTCACTGACTGACCGCTATCAGACTACCGTGCCGGAACCGATCCGGCGCGCGCTGAAACTCGGCAAGCGCGACAAGATTCATTACAGGGTCAAGTCGTCGGGCGAAGTCGTGATGGAGCGCGCCGCGCCCGAGGACGAAGAAGATCCCGCGTTCGCGCCGTTTCTGGATTTTCTCGCGCGCGAAATCCAGCATCGGCCGGAGACGCTGCGCTCGTTTCCGCCGGCCTACGTGGCGCGTGTCCGGACGTTGACGCAAGGCGTCGAGATCGACCTCGATGCGGCCCTTTCCCCGGATGACGAATGACCACTGCCGGGGCGGCACACGCGCAAACACCGATACTCGTGGTCAATGGATGGGCGATCTTCGCCCATCCGTGCTTTCTCGATCAGCTCGAATCGTTGTTGGAAGAAGTCGAGGCGCTCAAGCGTAAGCTGCCGGAAGATTACCTGAGGAAGAACGCGACCAAGCGGCTCGCGGCCATCGCGAAGCTCGCCTGGGAACTGATCCCCGACGATCCGGAGAAGGCGGAGTACCGGCAAGGCGACACCTTGGGCGATGCACGCAAACACTGGTTTCGCGCGAAGTTTTTCCAGCAATATCGCTTGTTTTTCCGCTTTCACAAACCGAGTCGAACGATCATTCTCGGCTGGGTGAACGACGATCGGACCCGTCGCGCCTATGGCTCGGCGAGCGATGCCTACCGGGTGTTCGGCAAGATGCTGGACCGCAAGCGACCGCCGGACGGCTGGGACACGTTGCTGGCCGAAGCGCGCGCCGCCACGCCGAGACTGGCGAAGGCGACGGGTTCTTCGAGCGCTGCTGCGAAGTCAGCAAAATAAAAAAGGCCGTCGCAAGACGGCCTTTTTTGCATGCGGCGCCAGCCCCTCAACGCATCCCCACCCTCAATGCGCCCCCGCATGCTCGTGATCCGCATGCGTGCGCGGTTGCGTCACCACGCTCACGGCGGCGAGCACGACGATATTCACGCCGAGCGCCAGAAAGCCGATATTGATGTCCTTGAGCGCATCGGGCGCGAACGGGATCAGTTGCGCGACGCTCACGTGCATCAGCGTGGTCAGCGCGACCACCAGCGCGCCCGCGAGAATCCCGCAGAACGCGCCCTGTTTCGTTACGCGATTGCGCGGCGCGAGGCTGCACACCAGCGCCGGGAACAGCTGCGTCACGAAGTTATAGCCCATCAGCAGGAGCGCGACGATCGTATCGCCGCCCTTGAGCGTGAAGCCGACCGCCACCAGCGCGATCACCGGCACGAACATGCGCGCGAGCCGCGTGACGCGTGCGTCGTCGGCGGATTTCATCATCGCGCCGCGATAGACGTCGTTGGCGAGCAGCGTCGACGCCGTGGTCAGGATCATCGAGCCCGGCACGAGCGCGGTGAGCACGCCCGCCGCGCCGATCACGCCGACGAACCACGGGTCGAAGGTTTGCAGCGAAAGCCGGAACAGCGAGAGATCGATGTCGCCGCCCTTGAGGCCCGGCACCTTGAGCACGGCCGCGAATCCGCAGAAGAACACGAACAGCAGGATCAGCTGATACAGCGGCAGGATCATCGCGTTGCGGCGGAAAATGCGGTCGTCCTTCGCGGTGTAGACCGAGCCGAACGTATGCGGCCACATGAAGAAGCCAAGCGCCGTGAGGAGCACCGTCGACTGGAACCACGTCACGCTCTGGCCCTTCGCGGGGAAGGTGAGGAAGCCGGGTTTGGCGGCGTCGATGGCGCGGAACATCTCGCCGAGGCTGCCGTAATGGTGGATCGGCAAATAGATGCCGAGGAACACGGCGATGGCGAGAATCATCGTGTCCTTCACGACGGAATTCCACGCGCAGCCGCGCACGCCCGAGACGATCACGTAGGCCGTCACCACCGCCGCGCCGATCCAGATGGCCGCCGTCGACGAAATCGCGCCATACGAGGCCGTCGTCACGATGATGCCGAGGCCCTTCAGTTGCAGCACGAGATACGGCACCAGCGCGAGCACGCCCACGCACGCGACCAGCACGCCGAGCGCGGGGCTGTTGTATTTGCGCGCGAAGAAATGCGGCTGCGAAACGAGGCGGTGCTGCTTCGCGAAACGCCAGATCGGCGGCAGCATCCAGTACGAGAGGATGTACGCGAGCGTCGCGTAAGCGAGGATGTAATAGACCGGTGCGCCCTTGCCGTACGCGAAGCCGCTGCCGCCGAGAAACGTGAACGTGGTGTAGATTTCGCCCGCCATCAGCAGGAACACGAACGCGGTGCCGAAGCTGCGTCCGCCCACCGACCACTGTTCGAGATTCATGTCGTGGCCGCGCCGCGCGCGCATGCCGAGCGCGAGCGCGACGATCGTAATCGCCACGATGATGACGAGTGCGCTCATGACCGCACCTCGCGCGCCAGGTCGGATTCGCCGTCGCGTGCGAGCCGGTTCGACGGATCGAGCCGGTAGACGATCGCCATGATCACCGAGGTCAGCACGACCCACATCACGATCCACGCCAGCACGAGTGGCATGCCGAGCACGAGCGGCTCGGTATGGTTCACGAACGGCACGCCCAGCAGGATGCCGATGAAGGGCAGGGCGGCAAGCAACCTCAGTGACATGGCGACTCCTTGGGAAGAAGGCAAACGTTGCGTCCGGGTGCGGTCCAGCCACTCTATTCCCGCGAACGCGCCCCGTAAAGCCGCCAAAAATCCGTGATTTCCCGCTCGCCATGCGCCTGCGTGCGCGGGCATCGTTGTTGCGTCGCATCAAGCGTGCGGCGGCCAGCGCGCGCGGCCCGGCACCGTCGGGACACGCCGCGCATCGCTTTGGGTACACTGCACGCAGCCTGGCCCTCGTGGGGCCTTACCGGATCGCCTTCATGATCGAGAGCCTCATTTCCGACATTCTGTTCGGTTTCACCGGACTGATCAGCATCATCAACCCCATCGGCATCGCGTTCGTCTTTCTCGACCGCACTTCGACGCTCACCGACGAGGAGCGTCGCCTGCTCGCCAAACGCGTCGCCACCAACGCCTGTTTTGTGCTGCTCGCGGCCTTTTTCGTCGGTACGCCGATCCTGCATTTCTTCGGCATTTCGATGGAAGCGCTGCGGATCGGCGGCGGTCTCGCGGTGGCCGTGAGTGGCTGGCAGATGCTCAATGCGCCCGAACCCGAGCCGCCCGTGGCGAACGATCCGGCGGTCAAGCCGGTGAACGCGTGGTCGGCGAGCGGCAAGGCTTTCTTTCCGCTGACGATTCCGCTCACGACCGGTCCCGGCTCGATCGCCACGGCCATCGCGCTGAACGCGAACCGCACGCACAAACTCTCGGCATGGCTGCTGTCGAGCATCGCGTCGGTGGCGATTTCGGTGCTCGTGATGCTCGTGATCTACTACGTCTACAGCCGCGCCGCGCGCCTCGCGCACTATCTGGGCGTGGAAGGCACGCGCGTGGCGATGCGCGTCTCGTCGTTCCTGTTGTTGTGCATCGGCGTGCAGATCATACTCACCGGACTCACGGGCTTTCTCACGCCGATTGCCGGGCTTCACGTCGCGAACTGAGCGGACAAACTGAGCGGACGAACCGGGCGCCCGGCCCGGCGCGGCCGCCCTCATCGACATCGTCAGACGAAGGAGTGTCTCCATGTGCCGCTGGCTCGCCTATACGGGCAACGCCGTGCCGCTCGAAACCGTGCTGTTTCGCGCGCGCCATTCGCTGATCGACCAGAGCCTGCATTCGACGCTCGGCGCCACCACGACCAACGGCGACGGCTTCGGTCTCGGCTGGTATCAGCATCCGCATGACATTCCGTATCGCTATCGCAGCGTGCATCCGGCCTGGAACGACCGCAATCTGCGCGAACTCGCGCGCGCCGTGCAGGCGCCGATGTTCCTCGCGCACGTGCGCGCCGCGACGCACACGCCGGTGCAGGAAACCAATTGCCATCCGTTCCGGCATCGGCGCTGGATGTTCGCGCACAACGGGCTGATCGAAAGTTTTCCACTGGTGCGGCGCGAGTTGCTGGTCGCGATCGAACCGGGCCGCTTCAATGCGCTCGAGGGCTCGACCGATTCGGAGGCAATGTTCTATCTGGCGATGACTTTCGGTCTCGAACTCGATCCCGTGCTCGCGCTCGAACGCATGGCGGGTTTCGTCGAGGCGACGGCGAAGGCGCACGGCATCGAGCCGGCGCTCAACATGACGGTGTGCGCGAGCGACGGCGAGCAACTCGTGGCGGTGCGCTATTCGAGCGAGCGCAATTCGCGTTCGTTGTTCCATAGCACGTCGTTCAAGCATCTGCACGAGCTGTATCCCGACGATCCGCGCATCAATGCGGTGGGCGAGGATGCCTATCTGCTCGTCTCGGAGCCGATCGTCGATTTGCCGGATGCGTGGGCGGAAGTGCCGGAGTCCACCGCGATCATCGTGCGCGGCGCGCAGATCGAGTATCGGGATTTCGTGCCGAAAGGGTCCTGAAATACGGGGCGCGACGTACGGGCCAGGCGCGCCGTGACGTTCAGCTCGACGGCGGCGGTTCCAGCGGCCCGAGCGGTCCCAGCGGCGCCAGCGCGGCGCGGCGCAC
>NZ_JAAGPN010000372.1:0-6080 GCF_017104805.1 Paraburkholderia sp. Ac-20347
GCCCCGCTGCGTCGTATTCGAACGTGACCTGGCTCGCCGTTTCACCTCGCCCACCCGGCGTAGTGGCCTGCGCCTGCGTGAGCAGACCGCGCGCGTCGTAGCGGTAGCTCGCGTGCGTGCCGTCGCTCGAATGCCGCTCGACCGGGCGGCCCAGCACGTCATAGGCAATGTCCGTCGTGATCTGCCCGTCGGTGCCGTGATCGGTACGCGCGATGACCTCGCCCGCCGCGCTGTAGCGGTACGTCTGCCGACGGCCATCAAAGCCGGTCTGTGCGGTCAGCCGGTCGCGGCTGTCGTACTCGAAGCGGGTCACCTCGCCGTTGGCATTGGTGAGCGTCGTCAGCCGCCCGATCGCGTCATAACGATAGCCATGCGCGCCGCCAGCCGGATCGGTCACGGTGATGCGCTGGTCGTAGGCGTCCCACTGTATGCGCGTGATGTGCTCAAGCGGATCAGCGTGAGCGACCGGGCGACCGGCTTCGTCATAACGGGTAGTCCACCATCCAAGCCCTGCGGGCTTATAGCCTGTCACCTGACCGGCACCACCTCCTGTGCTGAAACTGCCCGAGCGGTATCTCGTCTCGTTGCCCAGCGCATCTGTCGTCTGCAACAGGTTGCCTAGGCTGTCGTAACGATAACGTGTCGTATAGCCCGAACAGTCCGTCCGAGCCGTGACCTGTCCCGCGTCGTTGTACTGCATCGCCGTGACGTTGCCCAGCGCGTCGGTGCGCGTAACCGGTAGGCCCTTGTCGTAGGCGTAGGCCGTCGTGTGGCCCAGCGGGTCCGTCTCGGTGACGAGGTGGCCCGCTTCGTCATAGGCGCGCTGCCAGACCTGGCCTGCCGGGTCTGTGATCTGCACCGGCAGGTTCTGCGCGTTGTAGCTGAGGCGCGTGATGTTGCCCGCCGCATCGATCACGGTCGTGGGGTTGCCGTGCACGTCGTTGACCATCTGGGTCACACGGCCCAGTTCGTCGGTATGGCCGCTGACGCTGCCCGTTTCATCGAAGTGCGTGAGGCGCGTCGTGCCGTCCGGGTACAGGATGCGATCCACCGCCCACAGGCCGTTATAGTGGTATTCCGTGGTGCGGCCCAGCCCGTCCGTCACGCGCGTGGTCTTGCTGGCGGGTTGGTACGCGAAACGCGTGTCGCGCGTGATGGCCGGTTGCCCCTGGCGGGCGGCCTCGTCGTCGGCAAAGGCGTAGGTACGCGTCACGCGCGCCTGGGGCGTGTCGCCGTCCCATTCAGAATGGTGGATTGCGCTGCCCGGGGTGAGGTAGCCGGTCAGCAGGTGGTTATGGTACTCGTAGCGCCAGACTCGCCCTACGCGGTCAGTCGCCTCGATGAGGTCGCCGTGCGCGTCGTAGCCATAGCTCGCCAGCAGCGGATCACCGTGTCCCACCAGATACACCGCCGTCATGCGGCCGATGTCATCCAGTGCGCAGCGCACTGTATGCAGGTTGTTGCGCACCTCGTGCAGCCAGCCCTGAGGCGTATAGCCTAGATGCAGGGTGTTACCGTCGCGGTCGGTGACGCGCTGGAGTTGCCAGCGGGCGTCATAGCTCGGGTGGATCGCGTAATGTTCCTCTGTGCCGTTACCAAAGCGCACGACGTAAGTTGCGCCTGCAGGGCTGTCCTCGCCGCGCGCGAGCGTGTATTTCTCGATGACGTGGAAATGTTCCTCGCCGGGTTCTAGCAGGGGGAAATTCAGTCGGCGACCATCGGCGTCGAAATAGGTCAATTGCGTGCTGTCGCTACGGATTTCCGTCGAGTACGGCACGCGCCAGGCCACACCAAGGAATCCCGCGCGCTGGTCCTCGCTGCGGTAGCTGCGCGCCCAGCGGACCGGCAGGCGGCCCGGCAGGCTGAAGTCCTGATGCGCGAGCACCTTCTGGCCCGTCGCCACATCGACCGGATGGGGCGTGGCGTGGCGCTTCGCGCACTCTGCACAGGTCGCTTCGGTGACCGGCGCAAGCCCACCCGCGCCGCCACCGCTCATGCTGATGACGGGCGCCTTCAGCCGGATGCTCGTGCCTTCGAGCGTGATCCCAGCCTCATCGATCGTAATCGTGCCACCGGGGCCGATCAGTTGCGACTGCGTCGCGCCCGACAGCAACGCGTAGCCGCTGTCGGTAATCTGAAGCTGGTTGTTCTGCGCGCTCTCGACCGGCGCGGGCAGTTGCGGCACGAACGCGGGCGTGGCCTCGAACGGGTTCGCCATGTCCTTCTGCACCGCGTCGCCCACCGCCTTGCCGCGAACCGTCACCGTGTACGTGTGGCCCACGTCCGACGACCAGTTCTGCACCACCCGGTCATGGCGATCCATGCCGACCGTGCTCGCCATCTGCAGGCCGACGTTGCGCATGTACAAGCCGCCCACGTTCTCTACATACGCCGCGCCGACGTTGTGCAACTGACCCAGCCCAACGTTCTGCACCGCCGCAAGATCAATGGTTTCCCACTTGTAGCCGCCCGTCGTCAGCGTCCAGTGCCGCCCGATGTGATCGGTTTCGTCATGGCCGATGGTTTTCGTGCGGTCGTGCCCGACCGTGTGTGTCTCGTCGTGCTCGACCACTGTATCGAGATTGCGTTCGGCCTGAATCCAGACCTGCTCCGCGCCTTTCTTGTCCTCGAACCGGATCGCATTGGCGTTGCCGTATCCGCCCCCCTTGGACGAACGCGTCAGAATTCCGCTCTGTGTAGCATTGCCAGGCAACTGCCATGGCGGCATGGTCGCGGCGTTGTAGAGCCGTCCCACCACGACCGGGCGTTCCGGGTCGCCGTTCTCGAAGTCCACGATCACTTCCGTACCGACGCGCGGAACGTGGATGCCGCCAAAGTTCGACCCCGCCCACGGATACGACACGCGAATCCAGCACGACGAGTTATGGTCCATCGGCCCCGCGTGGTCCCAGCGGAAATGCAGTTTTACGCGACCGTAATTGTCCGTCCAGATTTCGCTTCCAGCGGCACCGGTCACCATTGCCGTCTGCGGGCCGCAAACACGCGGCTTCGGCCATTTGCTCCGATCCGGTCGGAACTGCACGGTCGCGGGCTGGACCTCGAAATCCACTTCGACGCGATACACCGCGCCGCTGCCCGTCGCCTCGCTGGTGTCCTCCATCGTGAGCCTGGCCCAAAGCACAATGTATTCGCGGTTGGCCTCAGACCTCGGATGGTTCGCGAGCGTAAAACTCGTGCCGCACACCACATTGCGCAGGTTGCCGTGGCCCAACGCGCGCTCGCCGCTCGCGCCCAGTTCTTCCATGCGCAGGCGGGCAACGTCCCGGCCTTCGGCGTGCTCCGTGTAGTTGCCAGGCCATTCGCGCTTCTCCAGATCGCCATGCGCGATGTCCTGCTGCAACTCATCGCGGGATGCCAGGTTCGCGTGGGGCTTCTTGAAGTGATAGTCGTCGGTACTATAGATGCCGCTCGTCACGCGCTGCACAGGCCCGAAACGGTCGATGTATTCGCGGTCGATCTTCTGGTCGGGTTCGTGGTATTCGAGTGTCTGGTAGGCGGCGCTCTGCACCGGGCTGTAACCGCCCAGGTGATCCACGAAGATGATGCGGTGAAACGTATCGCTGTGCTCGACGTACCAGGCGATGCCGTGTTCGGCCAGCATCCGCTGGACGAAGGCAAGATGTGTTTCGCCATACTGGACAACGTAGTCGAGTATTTCGTACTGGCCGCCCGTGCGGAACGCATACGCGTACATGAGCGAGCCGAGCACTTCCTCAACGATCTCGATGACCGACTTTCGCTGGAATGTCCTGTAGTCCGACGCGAGACCCAGCAACGCAAGCCACGGCTGGATAACGACCGCGTAACGGCACTGGCGGTTGAGCATCCCGACGAACTTCGCTTCCATCACGATGCCCGAAATCTCACGCGAGCCCGCACCGATATTTCTCGCGCCCGCAAATTCGCCCAGGCCTTCCAGCGCAATCGTGACGGTCAGCTCGGTGCCGACCAGCGCGGAAATGTCGATGCTGGCGGCCTGCTGTTCCGTCATGCCCAGCGCGGTAGTCAGCATCAGTTCGTACTGGCAGACCGTCGAGAGCCGTTCCTCGCCCGCGAAGGCACTCAACAGCAGGGCCGGTTCGCCGTTATCCTGTTCGGGCAAGGCCGGACCCGACACCCTGATGGTGCGTATCTGGTCACGGGGCCACCACGCTCCGTAAACCTCCTCGTTGCTCAGCATGCGCGGCAACCTCCCGGCTGGCGGACAAGGCAGGGAAAACGACGGATACGACGAATCAAACAGCAGGGCGAAACAGACAGCGGCAGGTCGGACTGCGGGCGATGCATGAAACCGGCTCCTTTCTTGTGATCGTTATTGCTGCGGAGTGCATGGGCGCGCGACGGCCTTCGCACGCGCGAACGCTCACTTTCTGCCCGGAGATAGGGAGAGCCAATCAGATCAATCTGAATTGTGGGTCGCCTAACGCGTCATCGTTGCAGCAGCGGCTACGCGCTTTCTCGCGCGCCTGAATTCTTGATAAGCAATCAAGTCCGGGCCAAGGCCAGTGATGCTGTTCTTGACACTCGATGCGCTAGCGAACGACGGCAGATTTTCCTTGCGACGCGCCTCGCGCGTGACCGCACAAAATGGCAAAGCGTTCGCGGTCCGATTGCTTTGGTAGTCATTCAACCGTGCGGCGAGCCGCCAGCCATCCCCAACGGGCGAAAGCCGACCGGCAAAGCGTCACACGCGGGGAACGCGTTCGCGGGGGGCGCATTGGTGTTCGCACTTGCCGCGAACAATGCGTAGGGCGTTCGCAGGGACAGTGAGTCACGCGGGTCGCGCTGGATTCGACTGGCCGCGCGTGGAGTAAGCCCGATGCCATGCGAATACCTTTCAAACCCCATAGTGAGGATGTCCTCCGCGACCTCCACGCGCTCCAGTGCATAGGCGAAGCCGCCGTCGTCGGGCGCGATGTTGGACTCGGCGCGCGCCAGAATGCGGCGCTCCGCGCCTTTCTTTTTCACCGTCACCAGCACCATGCGGGCGAGTGCGCCGAACGCCTGGGAGCCGATTATGAGTCCGCTGCCGCGTTCATGCGCGCCCACAGCGGCTCCCACCACGCCGTGTCGCTGAACGCTTCGATGGGCACGTCCGTATCGAGTTGCACCGTCATGCGCCGTTCCTCTTCGTCGAGCGCGTCGGCGCTGGCCATTTGCGCGGTGAGCACCGCCTCGCCCGCATCGGACGGATCGCGCGGCCCGGCGGCGCGCGCTTTCACACGCTCCTTCAGCCGCGCCGCGTCGGCGTGAAAGTCGAGAATCAGCATCGGCACGTTCTTGCGCCGCGCCAGCTCCGCGAAGCGCGTGCGGTTGGCCGATTGCAGGAAGGTCGCGTCGATCAGCACCGTATAGCCCGCGTCGAGCACCTCCGCGGCCAGCGCGATCAGCCGCGCGTAGTGCGCATCGATCGCTTCGCGCGTATAGGCTTGCGGCGGCAGCGCGTCCAGCGCGGGAGCATCCAGCACATGGGCGCGTTTGCGCTCGATATCGCTTGAAATGCAGATCGCGCCGCTCAGCGCCGCGAACGCCCGGCTCGCGACCGATTTCCCCGAACCCGAAAATCCGTGGCAAAGCAGCAGCCACGACGGACGTCGATCGCTCGCTTCGCGCGCCGCGAGCTGGAGATAACGTTGACCGGGTTTAGCTGACGTGACTTGTGCCGCATCTTCGGCCGCCGGCGTCTTCAGATGCGCGACGAGTGCCCGCACCAGCGCGCGATAGACGACGTAGAGCCTTAGCGCGGCAAGACCGCCGAAGTCGCCGGTCGCATCGAGATAGCGCGCGAGCAGGCGATTCGCGAGATCGTCGCGGCCATGCGCGCGCAGGTCCATGACGAGAAAGGCCAGATCGCTGGCGATGTCGATCCAGCGCAGCGCGTCGCTGAATTCGATGCAATCGAACAGCAGCGCGTAACGGCCAAGCCGCACGATATTGTCGAGATGCAGGTCGCCGTGGCAGGCGCGCACGAATCCGCAGGCGCGGCACGCCGCCTGCTACATCGGACGTGCGTCCGGAGAGGCGAGGGAGTGAGGCCCAGGTAGCGATTAGGTCGAGTG
>NZ_JAAGPN010000373.1:0-237 GCF_017104805.1 Paraburkholderia sp. Ac-20347
TGTGTGCGTGTAAGTAGAGTAGTGCAGACCAGGAGTGCTGCTATCAAGCGAGGAGGTGAGTACGACTCCTTGATGTAAGGTATTGTGAGATGCTATGGAGAGAGTTAAGGGCCATGCGTATGATAGGAGTTAGCTTTACTAGATGTCAGATGCTAAAGTTGATGAAACGGATCGTTGTTCGTTCAATTAGAAGTACGATGGTGAAGGGTGGATGGATATATTTTTGTTTTTTTTTTT
>NZ_JAAGPN010000374.1:0-5776 GCF_017104805.1 Paraburkholderia sp. Ac-20347
TGAGCGCGGCATCGCGACGGTGGTGGTGCTGCACGACATCAACGCGGCGTTGCGCGCCTGCGATCGCGCGATGCTGCTGCACGACGGGCGCATCGCGCACTTCGGCCCGAGCGCCGAAGTCGTCACGCCCGCGAGTCTCGCGCAGGTTTTCGGAGTCCGCGCGCGCATCGAGCCTTGCTCGCGCGGTCTCCATCAAGTGCTGATCGACGGTATCGCCGATCGCCAGGGCCCAGCCAGCCGCCCCACGCGTTAAGCGTGGCGAGCGGCCCAGCCAGCCCACTTTCCATCCGATTGTTCCGCTGTGCCGATGGCGCGTCGTTTCGCGACGCCGCGCCATCGTGCGCACGCGCGTGCATCGGACAGGCACGCGGCCACGCCGCGAACGACAACTCGAAACAACACGACACACAACAGGGCATTATGAAAAAGACATTCCTGGTCGCCGCGTGCGCGGCGGCGTGGACCTGCGCGGCGCATGCGCAGGACAGCGTGACGCTGTACGGCATCATCGACGCCGGTCTTTCGTTCAACACCAACTCGGGCGGGCACAGCGTCGTGGCGGCGGGCAGCGGCAACGTGACCGGCAGCCACTGGGGCATCAAGGGGCGCGAGGATCTGGGCGGCGGCACGGCCGCGATCTTCCAGCTCGAAAGCGGCTTCTCGGTGATGAACGGCACGCTGCGCCAGGGCGGCCGCATGTTCGGCTTCCAGTCGTACGTCGGTCTCGAAAACGAGCGCTACGGCGCGCTGACGCTCGGTCGCCAGTACGACTCGGTGGTCGATTACCTCGCGCCGCTGAGCTTCACGGGCCAGCATCCCGGCGGCAACAACCTGAGCGCGCACCCGTACGACAACGACAACCTCAACAACTCGTTCCGCGTGAACAATGCCGTCAAGTACGCGAGCGCGAACTACGGCGGCGTGAAGTTCGGCGCGCTCTACGGCTTCTCGAACGAAGCGGGCGGCTTCGACGACAACCGCGTCTACAGCCTCGGCGCGTCGTACGACACGGGTTCGCTGCTGTTCGCGGCGGGCTATCTGCAGGCGAACAACGGCGGCAGCAGCAACACGAACGGCGCGATCACGCTGACCGAGCGCACTTTCATCGCCGCGCAGCAGCGCATTTACGGCGCGGGCGTGAACTGGCTCGCGGGCAACGCGCGCGTGGGTTTCGTGTGGACGCGCACGCAGCTCGGCGGACTCGATACGATCAACGGCGCGAACAGCCTCGGCATCGCGGCGAACGGCGAGGGCGCGAACTTCTCGAACTACGAGCTGAACGCGGTCTATCACTTCACGCCCTCGTTCAGCCTGGGCGGCGAGTACACGTATACGCAGGCGACGATGTCGAGTTCGAGCGGCCAGCATCATCCGCGCTGGCATGAAGTGTCGGTCGAAGCCGATTACTACCTCTCGAAGCGCACCGATCTGTATACGCAGGTCAGCTGGCAGCATATTGCCGCCGACGGCTCGGGCCTGGGCGCGGACGTGAGCGGACAGTCGGCGTCGAGCAGCGATCAGCAGACGGTCGTCGGCGTCGGCATCCGGCACCGGTTCTAAGCGAGCGGCCACGCGCCCGCCGATGGTGCGCCGCTTCGTTGCGGTGCACCAGCAGCATTCATCGCAGGCACACGAATGCGGCGCTGCGTCATGCACGCGGCCGGCAATCTCTTTCCCCGCCCGAAACGGGGCCCCTTGCCAAAGCCTTACGCCATCGGCGTTTTCGCGCGCATCGTGCGGGTGGCCACGCAGTTGGCATACGTATTGCTAAATAGGCTCGGGGCCAACGACGGCTCCCATGAATTTTCTTGACTCCCGCATGAGCGGGGGTGAATCCGGCAGGCGGGGCAACGGCGTCCCGAAGCGATAACCCGACACGCGGCTCGGCTCAGGCCACGCGCGTGAAGGCAACGCTTCGGGACGCTTTTTTATTGGTGCTCGCGTCTGGTGACTGTTCGAGCTGCATCGCTCGTCAGCCACGCTTGATATCCATTCTGTACTCCTGACGATGAAGCACGAAACCAGCGAAGCGGTATCCGGAGAAGTGGTGGGCGAGCTGATCAACCTCTCGGGGCGTCAGCGCATGCTCTCGCAGCGCATCGTGCTGTACGTGCTGCTCGCGACGCAGGACGGCGCGCAAGGGCAGGAAGCGCTCGGCGTCGCGCGCGGCTGCCTTGCCACGTTCGCCGACGCGCACGCGCAACTTGTCGACGGCGACGGCCATTTTCCGGGCGTGTTCTCGGACGCGCTGCGTCAGCTTTACTTCGGCTCGCGCCGCGCCGACGAGCGCATTCGCGCGTTCATGAAGCTCGCAGGCGACGCGATCGCGCAGCTCGAACGCGGCGGTATCGACAAGCGCGGCGGTGCGACCAGCACGAACGCAACGAACGCCACGAACGTCATGAACGCCGCGACCGGCATCCACGCCATCGACGCGCTCGCGAAGCTCACCGCCGAAGCCACGCCGCTGCTCGATCTGCTGCAGACGCTCACGCTCGCGTATCAGGACGCGATGCGCGGCGTCGAGGCCCAGACGCAGCGCCGCGAAGCGGAAGTCGCCGATCAGCTCGCCACCATTTCGATGCGCGCCAACATCGTCGCGCTCAATGCGCGCGTGGCGGCGGCGCGCGCGGGCCAGTACGGACGCGAATTCGCCGTGATCACCGCCGAACTGGCCAATGTGATCGGCGAAATGGATCGGCTGATTCAGGGCGTGGTCGGCGCGCGCGGCGGGCTCGATACGCGCGCGGGCAGCGCTGCGCGCAGCGGCGCCGGACAGAACATCGGAGTACGAAATCATCGGATTCACGCGCCGCTGGCGTGCTGACCGTTTTTACCTGGGGAGAGCCTCGTGAAAGACCTGCTGAACTCGCTGAAGAGCGGTAACTGGCGCGCGCTGGTCGCGTGTTTTCTGTACTTCGACACCGGCTTCACGGTGTGGGTGATGTTGGGGCCGCTCGCGCCGTTCATCCAGAAGGACATCAAGATGACGCCGGGCGAACTCGGCCTGCTGGTCGCGGTGCCGGTGCTCGGCGCGGCGATCCTGCGCGTCACGCTCGGCAATCTCTACCAGGCCTGCGACGGCCGCAAGGTCGCGCTGATGGGCATTGCGCTCTCGGCGATTCCGGCGCTCGTGCTGCTGCTGATGCCGGGCACGCCGTCGTACACGCTGCTGCTGGTGCTGGGCGTGCTGCTCGGCGTGGGCGGCGCGAGTTTCGCGGTGGCGCTGCCGATGGCGGGCAGCAACTATCCGCCGAAGGTGCAGGGTCTCGTGCTCGGTCTCGCGGCGGCCGGCAACATCGGCGCGGTGCTCGACGGCTTCCTGTTCCCCGGTCTCGCCAACAGCTTCGGCTGGGCGCGTGCGACGGGCGCGGCGCTGCCGTTGCTGGCGCTCGCGGCGCTCGCCGTGTGCTTCTGGGCGCGCGATCTCGGCGCGAAATCGGGCAGCGTGACGAAGGCGATGCGCGCGTTCTTCATCACGCTCGCGGGCCTGATCGCGCTGGTGCTGGCCGTGCACGAAGGCGTATTCGGCGCGGGCAAGACCGGCGTGCTGCTGCTGCCGGTGCTCGGCGCGCTGCTCGCGATCGCCGTGCTGCCGCGTCACTATCGCGGCGTGCTCGCGGAAGGCGATACGTGGGTCGTGATGCTCGTCTACAGCATCACGTTCGGCGGTTTCGTCGGCATGTCCTCGTATGTGACGACGCTGCTGATCTCGCTCTATCAGGTGCCGAAGCTCGAAGCGGGCGTGATCATGTCGCTGCTGGCGCTGACGGGCGCGATGGTGCGTCCGCTCGGCGGTCTGATCGCCGATCGCATCTCCGGCGTGCGCGCGCTCGTGCTGCTGCTCGCCGCGATCTCGCTGTGCGACTTCGCGTTCGCCGCGTGGATGCCGCCGTTCGCCGCGGGCATCGCGCTGCTGCTGTTCACGTATGTCTGCTTCGGCCTCGGCAACGGCGCGACCTTCCAGCTCGTGCCGCGCCGCTGGACCGGCCGCACGGGTCTGATGTCGGGCATCGTGGGCGCGGCGGGCGGTATCGGCGGCTTCTATCTGCCGGTCATCATGGGCATCGCGAAGGAAAGCACGGGCAGCTATCAGATGGGTTTCGCGACGTTCGGCGCGATCGCGGCGCTGGCCTTCATGCTGGTGGTGGCGCATCGCGCGCGCTGGCTCGAATGGGCGCTGCCGCAGGAAAGCGTCATGCCGCAAGCGGCTGTGCAGACCGTCGAGGTGCGTGCGGGCAACTGAGTTCCGTCACTGCGTCATACGTAAAAAAACGCGCTCCGGTTTCAGGCCGGAGCGCGTTTTTGTTTTGTCGATGTCGATGTCGATGCCTACGCGCTCATCAACTTCAAACCCGCGGGCAGCGCTTCACCGAACACGCGGCCCGTATCCGCGTTATCGAGCGTGACGACCTCGCGCACCATCTCGATCCACGCAGGCGGCGCATTGCCGTGTTCGAGCCGACGCAGCACCGTCTCGCGCACGCCAGGATCGAGATCGCGCGAGCGGTCGCCGGTCATGCGCGCGATCTGCGTGGCGGCGAACATCGCCGGTTCCACCTTCTTCCAGTCGAGCGCGAGGATCGCGTCGAGCCAGCGCGTGGCGACCTCGGGCGGCACGACGCCGTGCGCGCTGCCGTAGAAGGGCAGCCGCGCGCCGATACGCCCGACGGCCCACCAGCTCTGATGATTCTCCGCAGGCTTCTGCAGCCGCGCTAGCAGCCGCTCGCCGATCTCGATCTTGCGATCCGCGCCGATCCGTTCGAGCGACGCGTAAAGCCGCGTCATATCCGCGTTGCCGAGGCGCGCGGGATCGAACGGCAGCTTGTGCTGCTTCGAACTGGCCGCTTCTTCGAGCCAGCGCATCGCTTCGAGCACCTGCTCCTGCGCGGCCTCGCCGAGACCGCCGGCCGCGCGCCGCCAGAGCGTCCACCATTCGGACCAGACCTGGCTGTCGTTGATGTGCTGGATGCCGTCGTCGAACAGCGTCCACAGTTGTTCGACGCGCCATTCGTCGAGCGGATAGCCGAAGCCGGGCCGCACGCAATAACCGGCGAGATTGAGCCACAGGCGCTCGTGATCGGGCGAGCGGCGGCGGCGCGCGGCGCGTTCCCAGAGCGCGCCGAACAGTTCGCGCAGCAGCGGGCTGTCCCAGTTCTGACGCGGGCCGAGCGTGTGTTCGAGCTGCGCGCGCAGCCGCTTCACTTCCTTCGGATCGACCTTCGACGACTTCGCGCCGAACACGCGCTCGATCAGTTCGATGGCGTGATCGAGCGAAGCATGGCGGGCGTCGTCGCCGGTATTCGCGGCGTGAGCGGCTTCGTCGCGGCGCAACTGGAATTCGAGCAGCCAGCGCTGCGACGCGTCCTCGGTGGCGATACAGCGCACTTCGAGCGTGCCGACTTCGGTCAGTTGCGCCGTGAGCCGCACGGGCCTTTCTTCGCGGGTCTTGTTCGCGCCGCGTTCGCGCGCGACCACGGTCGCGAGCGGCGGCAGACGCACGAAGTCGGCGGCGTCCTGATCGAGATCGACGATCTCGCCCGGCTGCCACGCCGTTTCCGCGACGGTCGAGACCAGATGGAACTGCACGGGGTGGCCCAAACGCAGCGCGAACACGCGCTCGTCGAGCCGCACTTCGTGGCCTTCCTCGGTGCCGCGCGGCAGCAGGCAGATGCCGCGCCGCGCGTCGCCGCCTTCGTCGAGCACCAGAAAATAGCTGCGCGGCGAGCCGCCGCCGATACGCGGCGCGTGACCCGCGCGCGCCAGCGCGAACGCA
>NZ_JAAGPN010000375.1:0-6010 GCF_017104805.1 Paraburkholderia sp. Ac-20347
CTGGGTGACGGCGACGGCGAGGGCGGCATTCTGCTGGCGGCGCACAGTCTCGGCTGCCTGACCGTGGCGCACTGGGCGGCGCGCTTTTCGAGCGCGGCGACGCGCGCGAAGGTCGCGGGCGCGCTGCTGGTGGCGGTGCCGGACCCGCATGGCCCCGAATTTCCGCGCGACGCGAGCGGTTTCGATCCGGTGCCGCTGGCCGCGCTGCCGTTCCCGAGCGTGGTGGTCGCGAGCAGCGACGATCCGTACGGCGGGCTGGACTTCGCGCAACGCTGCGCGCAGGGCTGGGGCAGCCGCTGGGAGACGATCGGCGCGCGTGGACACATCAACGCCGAAAGCGGCCTTGGCGACTGGCCGCAGGGCTATGAATGGCTGATGTCGATGGGTTGATGTCGATGGCGCTAGACGAAATCCGGCGGTGCGCGAAGCGAAGTCCGCTCGCCGCCGGCACGCCGCCAAGGCGTCAAAGCACGCCTTTTCCGCGCAATGCCTCGATCTGCTCGTCGCCGTAACCGAGCACGCCGCGCAGCACGTCGTCCGTGTGCTCGCCGAGCGTCGGCGGATGGCTCGCCACCACAGGCGGCGTCTCGCTCATGCGGATGGGATTGCGCACGAGCCGCGCCACGCCGCCCGTCGGGTGCGGCACGTCCACCTGCAAGCCGCGCGCGATCACCTGCTCGTTCTCGAACACTTCGCCCAGATCGTTGATCGGCCCGCACGGCACGCCCGCGGCTTCGAGCGAGCCGATCCAGTCGGCCTTGCTGCGCGTGCGGATCAGGTCGGCGAGGATCGGCACCAGCGTGTCGCGATGGCGCACGCGCTCCGGATTGGTCGCGAAGCGCGCGTCGTCGGCGAGATCGGCGCGGCCCGCGACTTCGACGAACTTGCGGAACTGCCCGTCGTTGCCCACGGCGAGGATGATCCAGCTATCGCTCGTCTGGAAGGCCTGATAGGGCACGATGTTCGGATGCGCGTTGCCCCAGCGCACCGGCGGCGTGCCGCTCGCGAGGTAGTTCGTGTTCATGTTCGCGAGCATGGCGACCTGCACGTCGAGCAGCGCCATGTCGATGTACTGGCCCGCGCCCGTGCGGTCGCGGTGCGCGAGCGCCGTGAGCACGGCGATGGTCGAGTACATGCCGGTCATGAGGTCGGCGATCGCCACGCCGGCCTTCTGCGGGCCGCCGCCCGGCAGGCCGTCGCGCTCGCCCGTGATGCTCATGAAACCGCCCATACCCTGCACGATGAAGTCGTAGCCCGCGCGCGGCGCATACGGGCCGGTCTGGCCGAAACCCGTCACCGAGCAATAGACGATGTCCGGCTTCACTTCGCGCAGCGAGGCGTAATCGAGCCCGTACTTCTTCAGTTGCCCGACCTTGTAGTTCTCCAGCACGACGTCGCTCTGCGCGGCCAGCTCGCGCACGATGCGCTGACCTTCCGGCGTGGCGATATCGACGGTCACCGAGCGCTTGTTGCGGTTCGGCGCGAGATAGTAGGCGGCCTCGGCGGTGTCCTCGCCGTCGGGCGTTTTGAGATACGGAGGCCCCCAGTGGCGCGTGTCGTCGCCGGCGCCCGGACGCTCGACCTTGATCACGTCGGCGCCGAAGTCGGCGAGAGTCTGCGCGCACCACGGTCCGGCGAGAACGCGGGTGAGATCGAGTACGCGGATATGGCTGAGAGCGCCCATGCTGTATGTCTTCCAATATCGTTTTGAGGCGGGCCGTCGAGGCGGCCGTTGCGTCCATATTAAGCGATTCGCCCTCCGTACGGCTTATTTCGGTACAAAGTTTCGCTTAGCGGAACAAGTTGCCGCGCGACAGCGCTCACCCGACGCCCCGCGCGCAACGAATCGTCAAGCGCGCGCACACGCCGCCGCGTACCGCGTGGCAGCGATGCACGCCGGTCCGCGGACGCCGCCGCGCGCGTGCGTCGATCCCGTATAATCGTTCGATTCAGCATCGAGGAAACCGCGCACGCGCAAGCTGCGGCCCGTGTTTTCGAGATCAAACAAGATTCAGCACAGACGCCCCGAAGGTAAATACAGCACGCCATGAAAGCCTCCGAAATCCGCGAGAAATTCCTCAAGTTCTTCGAATCGAAGGGCCACACGATCGTGCGCTCGTCGAGCCTCGTGCCGGGCAACGACCCGACCTTGCTCTTTACCAACTCGGGCATGGTGCAGTTCAAGGACGTGTTCCTCGGCGCCGAATCGCGTCCGTACTCGCGCGCGACCACTGCGCAGCGCAGCGTGCGCGCGGGCGGCAAGCACAACGACCTCGAAAACGTCGGCTACACGGCGCGCCACCACACGTTCTTCGAGATGCTCGGTAACTTCTCGTTCGGCGACTACTTCAAGCGCGACGCGATCCACTACTGCTGGGAACTGCTGACGAAGGTCTACAGCCTGCCGGCGGACAAGCTCACGGTCACGGTCTACAAGGAAGACGACGAAGCCTTCGACATCTGGGCGAAGGAAATCGGCGTGCCGGTCGAGCGCATCATCCGCATCGGCGACAACAAGGGCGCGCGCTACGCGTCGGACAATTTCTGGCAGATGGCCGACACCGGCCCGTGCGGCCCGTGCTCGGAAGTGTTCTACGACCACGGTCCGGACGTCTGGGGCGGCCCGCCGGGATCGCCTGAGGAAGACGGCGACCGCTTCATCGAGATCTGGAATCTCGTGTTCATGCAGTTCAACCGCGACGCGCAGGGCAACATGACGCCGCTGCCCAAGCAGTGTGTCGACACCGGCATGGGTCTCGAACGTCTGGCCGCCGTGCTCCAGCACGTGCACAGCAACTACGAGATCGATCTGTTCCAGAACCTGATCAAGGCCGCCGCGCGCGAAACCGGCATCAGCGACCTCACGAACAACTCGCTGAAGGTGATCGCCGACCACATCCGCGCGTGCTCGTTCCTGATCGTCGACGGCGTGATTCCGGGCAACGAAGGCCGCGGCTACGTGCTGCGCCGCATCGTGCGCCGCGCGATCCGCCACGGCTACAAGCTCGGCAAGAAGGGTTCGTTCTTCCACAAGCTGGTGAACGATCTGGTCGTCGAAATGGGCGCGGCCTATCCGGAACTGACCGAAGCGCAACAGCGCGTGACGGATGTGCTCCGCCAGGAAGAAGAGCGCTTCTTCGAGACCATCGAGCACGGCATGTCGATCCTCGACGGCGCGCTGGCCGACCTCGAAGCGAAGGGCGGCAAGACGCTCGACGGCGAACTCGCGTTCAAGCTGCACGACACCTACGGCTTCCCGCTCGACCTCACGGCGGACGTCTGCCGCGAGCGCAACGTGACGGTCGACGAACCGGCGTTCGACGAAGCCATGGCGCGCCAGCGCGAGCAGGCGCGCGCCGCGGGCAAGTTCAAGATGGCGCAGGGCCTCGAATACTCGGGCGCCAAGACCACGTTCCACGGCTACGAAGAGATCGCCTTCGACGACGCCAAGGTCGTCGCGCTGTATGTCGACGGCTCGTCGGTCAACGAAGTCAAGACCGGTCAGGACGCCGTGGTCGTGCTCGACCACACGCCGTTCTACGCGGAATCGGGCGGCCAGGTCGGCGACCAGGGCGTGATCTCGAACGCGAGCATCCGCTTCGCCGTCGCCGACACGCTCAAGGTGCAGGCCGACGTTTCGGGCCACCACGGCACGCTGGAGCAGGGCACGCTGAAGGTCGGCGACGTCGTGAAGGCGGAAATCGACGCCGTGCGTCGCGCCCGCACGGCCCGCAACCACTCGGCCACGCACTTGATGCACAAGGCGCTGCGCGAAGTGCTGGGCGCGCACGTGCAACAGAAGGGCTCGCTCGTCGACGCCGATAAAACGCGTTTCGACTTCGCCCACAACGCGCCGATGACCGACGACGAAATCCGTCGCGTCGAGCAGATCGTCAACGCGGAAGTGCTCGCGAACGCGCCCGGCATCGTGCGCGTGATGTCCTACGACGAAGCGGTCAAGGGCGGCGCGATGGCGCTGTTCGGCGAAAAGTACGGCGACGAAGTGCGCGTGCTCGACCTCGGCTTCTCGCGCGAACTCTGCGGCGGCACGCACGTGACGCGCAGCGGCGACATCGGCCTGTTCAAGATCGTGGTGGAAGGCGGCGTCGCGGCCGGCATCCGCCGCGTGGAAGCGATCACTGGCGACAACGCCGTGCGCTTCGTGCAGGACCTCGACGCGCGCATCAACGCGGCGGCGGCGGTGCTCAAGGCGCAACCGGCCGAACTCACGCAGCGCATCGTGCAGGTGCAGGATCAGGTGAAGTCGCTCGAAAAGGAACTGGGCGCGCTCAAGTCGAAGCTGGCGTCGAGCCAGGGCGACGAACTCGCGGGTCAGGCGATCGAAGTGAACGGCGTGCACGTGCTCGCCGCCACGCTCGAAGGCGCGGACTCGAAGACGCTGCGCGAAACGGTGGACAAGCTCAAGGACAAGCTCAAGAGCGCGGCCATCGTGCTGGCGGCCGTCGAAGGCGGCAAGGTCAGCCTGATCGCGGGCGTGACCGCCGAGGCCAGCAAGAAGGTCAAGGCCGGCGAGCTCGTGAACTTCGTCGCCCAGCAGGTGGGCGGCAAGGGCGGCGGCCGTCCGGACATGGCGCAGGCGGGCGGCACCGAGCCGGCGAACCTGCCGGCGGCGCTCGCGGGCGTGAAGGGCTGGGTCGAAGCGAAGCTGTAATCGCGCAGATTCGCCGATGAAAAAAGGGCTGTCCGCAAGGGCAGCCCTTTTTGTTTTTGCGCCGATGAGCGCGTGTGCGCGCTTCAGGCCACAGCTGCTGCAGCGGCTTCGGCGGGCGCCAGCGTTTCACCGCGCGCATGCGCAAGCAACGCCGATTTCAGCGCATCGAGCGCCGGCGACAGATGTCCGCGCCGCCAGACCAGCAGCGTGTCGATCTGCCCGAGCGTGCCGAGCGAATGCACGGCGATGTCGTCGGCGTTGCGCTGCAGATCGAGCACCGAGCGCGGCGCGACCGCAACGCCCGCGCCCGCCGCCACGCACGCGACGATCGCGTGATACGAGCCCAGCTCCAGCACGCGCGTGGGCCGGATGCCGTGCTCCAGATACCACGCCTCCACGTAGTTGCGATACGCGCAGCCGCGCTCGAACGCGACCAGCGTCGAGAGCGCGACGTCGCCCGGCTGGCGGATCGGCCGATGCCCGCGCGGCGTGATCATCACCAGTTCCTCGCGATAGATGCTCACGTGCTCGAAGACGTCGGCGGCGGGCGGACCCGCGAACGGCGTTGCGACCAGCGCGGCGTCGATCTCGAATTCGCGCAGCCGCTCCATCAGACAGCCGGTCGTGGCCGTTTCCAGTTCGAGCGTGACGTCGGGCCACGCCTGGTGATAGCGCGCGAGTACGCCCGGCAGGCGGCTCGCGGCGGCGCTCTCCATGGTGCCGAGCCGCAGACGCCCCGCC
Source organism: Paraburkholderia sp. Ac-20347 (assembly GCF_017104805.1). Lineage (NCBI taxonomy): Bacteria > Pseudomonadati > Pseudomonadota > Betaproteobacteria > Burkholderiales > Burkholderiaceae > Paraburkholderia > Paraburkholderia sp. Ac-20347. The sequence goes on from NZ_JAAGPN010000375.1 coordinate 5,414, forward strand.
GGCCGCGCCGCCTTGAGCGCGTGACGCGCTTCGTCGGCGAGCGCGAGCATCCGTTCGGCGTAGGGCAGCAGCGTTTCGCCGGCGGGCGTCAGCACGAGGCGGCGGCCGTCGCGCGTGAACAGCGGCGTGCCGAGTTCCTCCTCGAGCTGCTTGATGCGCGTGGTCACGTTCGACTGCACGCGGTTGAGCTTGGCGGCGGCGCGCGTCACGCCGTTTTCGCGGACGACGGCCCGGAAGATCGCGAGCTCGGCGAGATCCATGATAGTTCTCTAAACGGGAATGATTCGTTCATCATAATTCATTTTTAAGGAAGGTTTTCAGCGACTACCATGCTGGGAAGCGATGTCGCGCCATGCCGCGCCACGTCGCCCATGCCGCCCCGTTTCTTCGTCTCCTTCCGTGTTTCGCCGATCATGACCGACCTCGCCGCCCGCCGTTCCGGCTCCCAGACCGCCCGCCGCCCGCATGCCGCCCGACGCGCCGCGCTCGCGTGCATGGCGACGCTCGCGGCGGCGCTCGGCATCGGACGTTTCGCGTTCACGCCGCTCCTGCCGCTGATGCTGCACGGCGGCGGACTCGATCTGCAACACGGCGGCT
>NZ_JAAGPN010000376.1:0-237 GCF_017104805.1 Paraburkholderia sp. Ac-20347
GGGGGGGAGGGGATGTAGGTATATGTCGTGCAGTTGATATATTACGTGACGAGCTGAGTAAAGACGAGACGGCTCAAAAGCCTACAGATGGACTGCACTAAGAGCAAGGAGAGCGGCTAAGTGATGTGAGACGTGGTTGCGATAGGTGTTGTAGTATAACGGAGCTCGCTTCGTGAGAGTGAGGTGTAGTAAAAGAGGAAACGTTGAAGCTGTCTGAGTGAGTTTGATTTTTTTTTT
>NZ_JAAGPN010000377.1:0-5633 GCF_017104805.1 Paraburkholderia sp. Ac-20347
GGTCTGCGTGGCCGTGCTGCTGGTCTCGCATCGGCTGGCGGATTTGCGCCGACTCGCGACGCGCGTGGCGGTGTTGCGCGATGGCCGCGTCGTGGCGCAACAGCCCGCGCCCGTCGACTTCGACGCGGCGCTGGAAACGATGATCGGCCGCCCGCTCCCGCCCACCAGACTTGCTTCGGATATCGAAGCAAATAACGCCAGGCCTATTCTTCAGTTGAATCAACTGCGCCTTACCGATCGCACCGCCGCGTTCGACCTCGACGTGTGCGACGGCGAAATCGTCGCTGTCGTCGGGCCGGTGGGCGCGGGCAAGTCGCGGCTCGCGCAGACGATCTTCGGCGCGTCGCGGGCCTTCGCGGGCGAGATGCGGCTCGACGGCGCGACGTGGCGTCCGCGCACGCCCGGCGACGCGATCCGCGCGGGCGTGTTTCTCGCGGGCGAAGACCGCTGGCGCACGTCCTTGTTTCCCGACGCCGTGCCGTTCGCCTCGATTGCGGGGACGCTCGGCTTTCCGTTTTTGTCGCGCTGGAGCCGGGGCGTGTTCGTCTCGCGCGAGCGCGAACGGGCCGCCGCGCGTGCGGCCATCGACGCGTTCGGGATTCGCTGTTCGGGGCCGGACGACCGTCTGCCGCGTCTTTCCGGCGGCAATCAGCAAAAGGTGCTGCTCGCGCGCTGGCACGCCGAACCCGCGCGCGTGCTGCTGCTCGACGAGCCGTTTCAGGGCGTGGATGCGGGCGCGCGCGCCGATATCGCGGCCACGCTGCGCCGCGAAGCGCCGGGCCGCGCGACGCTCGTATTCGTGAGCGATCTCGAAGAAGCGCACGAGGTCGCCGACCGCATCGTGTACTTCGATCGGGGCGCGATAGATCGAGGCGCGCTCGACGCCCTGCACACCGCCGAAGCCATCGAATCGTCATAACACTTCAAGCGACCATGAAAAGCGCCGCCACTCCGCTCGTCACCGATCCCTCCACTTCGCTCGCCGCGTCGTCAGGCGCGCCGCTATCGCGCCGCCTGCTCGTGCTGCTCGAACGCAGCGGTCTGCTGCTCGTGCTCGCCGCGATGGTCGTGCTGTTCACCGCGCGCGAACCCGCGTTCCTGAACGTGGCGAATCTCTTCAGCATCCTGCAGGCAGTGTCGATCGTCGCGCTGCTCGGCATTGGCGTGACGATTACGCTGGCGGCGGGCGGCTTCGATCTTTCCGTGGGCAGCGTGGCGGCGTCCGCGCAAATGGCCGCGAGCTACGTGCTGGTCGTGTGGCACGGCAACGCGTGGGAAGCCGCCGCCGCGTGCCTCGTGCTCGGCGTCGCAGCGGGGCTGTTCAACGGCGCGCTCATCACGCGCCTGCACGTGCCCGATCAACTCGCGACGCTCGGCACGCTGTTCCTGCTCGCGGGCCTGCAACTGATTCCGACGGGCGGACGCTCGCTCGCCACCGGCACGATCCTGCCCGACGGCACCGAAGCGAGCGGCACCTTCCCCGACGCCTTTCTCGCGCTCGGCCGCGCACGCTTCTTCTTCGACGTGGTGCCGACGCCCGTGCTGGTGCTCGCGGTGCTCACGGTGCTGGTCTCGGTCGTGATGGCGGCCACGCGCTGGGGCCGCGTGATCTACGCGATCGGCGGCAACGAAACGGCGGCGCGGCTCGCGGGCGCGCCTGCCGCGCGCTATCGCGTGGCGGCGTACGTGGCCTCGGGCGCGCTGGCTTCGCTGGGCGGCTTGCTGATCGCCGCACGCGTGGGACGCGGCGACGTCAGCGCGGGACATTCGCTGCTGCTCGACGCCGTGGCGGCCTCGCTCGTCGGCTATGCGGTGTGGGGCGCGAAGCGGCCCAACGTGCCGGGCACGGTGATCGGCGCGGTGTTCGTGGGCGTGCTGCTCAACGGCCTGACCATGTTGAACGCACCGTACTACCTGCAGGACTGCATCAAGGGCGCGTTGCTGGTGGTGGCGCTGGCGTTCACCTTCAGCATCGGCCGAAAAAACGACGCGCGCGCCTGAAACGCGGCGTTTGCGAGGCTTCCAGGCGTCTTCCGACACATAGAAAAAACCTGAAAAACAAGAGGAGCAATATGAACAAGTCGATGTCCCGTACCGCGCGCTTCGCCATCGGCGCCATCGCGTTGAGCGCCGCGGCGCTGTTCGGCGCTGCATCCGCCGACGCCGCCACGCTCAAGGGCGCGCCGCCGCCGTTCGATAAAGGCGGCGTGAAGATCGCGCTCGTCAACTATCTCTCGGAAGGCGACTTCTTCCAGGCCTACGAGGCAGGTGCGCAGAAGCAGGCGAAGGCGCTCGGCATCGATCTGCGCATCTACGAAGGGCGTCAGGACGCGGCGCAGCAGCGCGACCAGATCCAGCAGGCGATCAATCTGGGCGTGTCGGCGATCATCGTCAATCATGGCTTGCCGGAATCGCTCAAGGACGTGGTGCAGCAGGCGCTCGACAAGGGCATCAAGGTCGTGGCGTTCGACGTCGATCTCGCGAATCCGAAGATTCCGCAGATCGAGCAGAGCGATCACGATCTCGCGACGCTGCTGCTCGGTCAGGCCGTGAAGGACAACGGCAATGCGTTCTCGGCGGGCTATGTCTACGTGGCGGGATTCGCGCCGCTCGATCGCCGCGACGCCGTGTGGCAGGCGTTCAAGCAGGCGCATCCTGGCGTGCACGAGCAGGCGCGCTGGGGCACGGTCGACAATCCGATCGCGCAGTCGGTGGCGAACCAGGCGGCGGCGGCTTATCGCGCGCATCCGGACATTCGCGTGGTGATCGCACCGTACGACGAGTTCGCGCGCGGCGCGAGCCTCGCCGCCGACGAAGCGAACGTCGCGAGCAAGCTGCGCATCTACAGCGCCGATATTTCGACCGCCGACATCGAGGCGATCCGCGCGCCGGGCAGCGCGTGGGTGGCGACGGCGGCGACCAATCCCGCCGTGGTGGGCGCGGTCTCGGTGCGCGCGGCGGCGCTCGACGTGGCGGGGCAGCCGCTCGCGCATCACATCGTCGTGAAGCCGACGCTCGTCACGCGCGACGACCTCGTGAAAAACGACATCCACACGATTGCCGAACTGGGCGTGAAATTCCCGGCGTTCCGCGTGAGCGACGCGGCCACGGCGGCGTGGATTCCGGTGGACTGAGCGCGAGGTTTTTTCCGCTACTTTTCCCGCGGTCTTCCCGGCCGCGCGGATATTCCTTTCGCTGCTTACGATCTGAGCGATTGTTGGTTCGTTCTGGCGTCCGCGCTTCTTATGCTTGGCGAATTCGGGAGGCACACTGCGTGCCTCCCCGTGCAGCCAGACAAACAGGGGAAAGCCGATGCGAGACCACACGACCACCATCTTCACCGATTCGAAGCCGACCGCGCGCGAATCCCAAAGCGAGCGCAATCCGCTCTGGCGCCGTTTGACGACGACGCTGCGCGCCGTCGCGGCGTTCGCACCGCTGGCGCTGTTCGCCGCCACGGCCACGCCCGCACTGGCCGCGAGCGCCGCGCCCGCCGAACTCAAGCTCGACTACGCTTACTACTCGCCCGAAAGTCTCGTCATCAAGCGCAACGGCTGGCTCGAACAGGCGCTCGCGCCCGATCACACGCAGGTGCGTTGGGTGCTGAGCCTCGGCAGCAATCGCGCGCTCGAATACCTGAATAGCGGTGCGGTCGATATCGGCTCGACCGCCGGTCTCGCGGCCGTGCTCGCGAAGGCCAACGGCAATCCGATCAAGACCGTCTATATCTTCTCGCGCCCCGAATGGACTGCGCTGGTCGTGCGCAAGGACTCGCCGATCAAAACGCTCGCGGACCTGAAGGGCAAGAAGATCGCGGCGACCAAAGGCACCGATCCCTATCTTTTCACGCTGCGCGCGCTGCACACGGCGGGCCTCACGCGCGACGACGTGGAGATCGTCAATCTCCAGCATCCCGATGGCCGCACCGCGCTCGTGAACGGTCAGGTCGATGCGTGGGCCGGGCTCGATCCGCACATGGCCGCCGCGCAGATCGACAACGGCGCGCGCCTGCTGTATCGCAACGTCGACTTCAATACGTGGGGGTTTTTGAACGTGCGCGACGACTTCCTCAAGCAGTATCCGGAGACCGTGGCGCGCGTGCTCAAGGTGTATGAACGGGCGCGCGTGTGGATCGGCGAGCATCCGGACGAAGCGGCGCAGATCATCGCGGACGATTCCAAGGTCTCGCTCGCGGTCGCGAAGCTGCAACTGAGCCGCAACGATTTCAGCCAGCCGCAGCCGGGTGCGAAGCAGATCGAGGCGCTCGAAGCCGCCGCGCCGATTCTCACGCAGGAAAACCTCGTGAAACCGGGCACGAACCTGAATCAGGTGATCGAGTCGCTGATCGATACGCACGCGTCGGAGTCGGCGCTGGCGTCGGCGCAGCGTCAGTCGGCGCAATAGAAGGGGACCGCCGCGATGGCCATCGACGAGTTGAGCGCGCCCGCGCTTTCGCGGCCTGCCGCTGCGTCTGCTGCATCCAGTTTGCACGCGTCGCGCGAGCGGCAGGACGGCTTGCATGACGAAGCGTCTGCGCAAGCACCGTCTGCGCAGGAAATCGAAACGGCCGTAGCGCCGCGCCGCTGGCGCATCGCGGGCGTGTTGCTGCCGTTCGCCTTTCTCGCGCTGATCGAGGCGCTCGTGCGCGGCGGCGTGCTGCCCGACAACCTTGTGCCCGCGCCCAGCGAAATCGCTCAGGCGCTCTGGCAACTGGGCGGCTCGCGGCTCGCGCTGCACATCGCCGCGAGCACGGCGCGCGTGGCGGTCGGCTTCGGTTGCGGCGCGGCGCTCGCCATCGCGGTGGGCGCGGCGATGGGCCTGAGCCGTCGTCTCGACGCGTTGCTCGATCCGAGTTTCCAGGCGCTGCGCGCGATTCCATCGCTCGCGTGGGTGCCCGTGCTGCTGTTGTGGATGGGTATCGACGAAGCGCCGAAGATCACGCTTGTCGCGATCGGCGCGTTCTTTCCCGTGCATCTGAGCGTGGTGTCCGGCATCCGCAACGTCGACCGCAAGCTCGTCGAACTCGGCGCGGTCTACCGGCTGCCGCCGTGGCGTCTGTTCACGCGCATCCTGCTGCCCGCCGCGCTGCCGCAGATCTTCACGGGCCTGCGCACAGGGCTCGCGGTGGCGTGGATGTTCGTGGTGGCCGCCGAACTGATCGCGGCGACGCGCGGCCTCGGCTATCTGCTCAGCGACGGCCGCGAAACCGGCCGACCCGACATCGTGTTCGGCGCGATCCTGCTGCTCGGCCTGTTCGGCAAGCTCACGGACAGCGCGATGCGTCTGCTCGAAACCCGCGTGCTCGCATGGCGCGACACCGCCCTCGACGGAGCGCGCGCATGAACGCCCCGGCTTTGCTCGATCTCGACATCCGCAGTAAACGTTATGGCGCGCGGCCGATTCTCGACGCGCTGCGCCTCACGCTCGCGCCCGGCGAAGTGGTCGCGCTGCTCGGCCCGAGCGGTTGCGGCAAGAGCACGCTGCTGCGCATCGCGGCGGGGCTCGATCGCGATTACACGGGCGCGGTCTCGCTCAACGGCGAGGCGCTGCGCGGACCGTCGCCGCTCGCGGGCGTGATCTTCCAGGAGCCGCGCCTGCTGCCGTGGCTGCGCGTGGCGGACAACGTCAGCAGG
>NZ_JAAGPN010000378.1:0-5945 GCF_017104805.1 Paraburkholderia sp. Ac-20347
GCCGCCGCGTCGCGCCCGAGCCAACCGTGGCGCGACGCGCTGCGCGCTGTCGTCGCGCAAGTCCGCACGCATGGCGTGTTCGCGCGCTATGCGGCGCGCCTCGCCGTTGCGGCCATGATCGCCGTGACGCTCGCGCGCTGGCGCAGCGCGGAGCAAGGTTACTGGCTCGCGCTGACGACCATGTTCATCGTGCAGCCGACGTTTTCGCAGACGGTGCGCGTATCGAGCCTGCGCATCGGCGGGACGATGCTCGGCGCGGTGCTCGCTTCGGCGCTCGCGCTGGCGATCCACAGCCCGATCCTGCTCGCGCTCGCGATCCTGCCGCTCGCCACCGGGACGCTCGCCGCGCGCGCGGTCAGCTATGTCTCGTACATCCTGTTCCTCACCTCGCATTTCGTGCTGGTCGCGCATCTGGGCACGCCCGTGGGCGAGCCGTGGGATCTCGCGGTCTCGCGCGTGCTCAATAGCCTCGCGGGCGTGGCGGTCGGCGTGGCGGCGAGCTTTCTGGCGTGGCCGGAATGGGAGCAGCACAAACTCGGTCCCGCCGCCGCGCATGCGCTCAAATGCGTGAGCGAGTACGTGCAGGCGGTGTTACGCGGACGCGCCTCGGAATCCGGCGATGACATGCAACAGGAACAGCAGGCCGAACAGCAGGCCGAACGCAACGCGCGCGAGATCGCCGCGCTGCGTCGACAGGCCTGCCTCGCCGTGGATGCGCTCGAATCGGTGATTTCGGCCACGCGGCTCGAATCGCTGAGTTCGAATCACCGCGCGGCGCATGCGAGCGTGCTGATGCTGCGTCTGCGCAAGCTCGTCGGCGTGGTCTCGCCGCTCGAAGGCGCGGACGCCGCGCTCGATCACGCGGACCGCGCGCGTCTGGCCGCGCTCGCGCAATCGGTGGGTGCGCTGCTGCGCGCGACGCGCGAACAGCGCGCCGGTTTGCGCGCGCAACTGCAAGCTGCGGAATCTGCTCAATCCGCCGATTACGCTAATTCCGCCGCGCACGCGCGTTCGTTCTTCGCGCGTCATATCGAACATGAGGTGATCGACGGCGCGCTGGCCGTCTCGATGGTGTTGCCCGACGTGCTCGATGCCTGATCGAAGCGTCCTGCGCCTCGCGTATCGGCGTTAAAGCTCGCCGCTCCAGCCCGTCGCGTGAGTGAGTTTCTCGACGGGCGCGGCGAACACATAACCCGCGCCGCGCTCGGTCTTGATGAACTCGGGCCGCGACGGCACCGCCTCGATCTTTCGACGCAAACGCAGGATCTGCACGTCGATCGAACGATCGTAGACGTCGGCGTACAAGCGGCTCGCTTCGAGCAGTTGCTCGCGCGCGAGCACGCAGCCGGGCGCGGCGAGAAACGCATGCAGCAGGCTGAATTCGCCGTTGGTCAGCGGCACGACCTCGCCGCGCGGCGACGTGAGCTTGCGCGTGCCGATGTTCAACTCCCATCCCGCGAATCGATACGCGCGCGCGTCGGCCTGACGCGCCGCGCCCGCCACAGTCGACGCCGATGCCGACGCCAGCACCGCCGACGCGGCATTCGCGCGCCGCAGCAACGCCCGCACACGCGCGAGCAATTCGCGCGAGCTGAACGGCTTGGTCAGATAGTCGTCGGCGCCCAGTTCGAGCGCCATCACGCGATCGGCCTCCTCGCGCAAACCCGAGACCACGATGATCGGCAACGCCGATTGCACGCGAATCCGCCGCGCGATCTCGATCCCGTCCTCGCCCGGCATGCGCAGATCGAGAATCACAAGGTCGATCGCCTGCTCCGCGAGCGCGGCCGACATGGCCTTGCCGCTGGCCGCTTCGCTCACGCGCATGCCGTTCTCGCCGAGATAGGCGGCGATCAGTTCCCGGATGGCGGGGTCGTCGTCGACGACCAGAATGTGGGGGGCGTTGGGCTCGTTCATGACGGCAAGGGCAGCAGCGCGGATGGCGATAGTCGATTCATCGCGACAGAAAATTATAGCGGCAGCGCCGCGCGGATCGCGCGCCCGAGCGCGGCGCGATCGACGGGTTTTTTCAGCACCGCCCGCACGCCTGCCGCGCGCGCCGCTTCGTCGAGCAGCGCCGTGCCGTAGCCGCTCACGAGCACGGCGGGCAGATCGGGGCGCTGTGCATGCAAACGCTCGATCAATTCGATGCCGCTCATTTCCGGCATCGTCTGATCGGTCAGCACGAGGTCGAAGCGCTGCGGATCGGCGAGAAACGCATCGAGCGCGTCTTGTGGCGACGCGAAACCCACCGGCTCGTAACCGAGTTCGGCCAGCCACTCCTCGCCCAGTTCGACGAGCGCGCGTTCGTCGTCGACGAGCAGGATCGTTTCGCCCTGACCTTGCGGCGCGTGTGTGCTGTCTTGCGGCGTGAGTGCTGCATCGTTCTCGCGCGGCGCAATGCGCTGAATCGGCAGATCGATCAGAAAGCACGCGCCTTCGCCGGGCGCGCTGCGCACCTCGATGGTTCCGCCGTATTCCTTCACGATGCCGTCGACGAGCGACAGGCCGAGGCCCGTGCCCGCGCCGCGCCGCCGCGTCGTGAAGAACGGATCGAAGATGCGTTCGCGCACCTCGGGCGCGATGCCCGCGCCGTTATCGGCCACGCCGATGCGCACGTGGCGCGCCGCGTGCGTGGCGTTCTCTTCGCCCGCAGCAACTTCATCGACCGACACCGTGATCGCGCCTTCGCCGTCGAGCGCGTGCAGCGCGTTGCTGCACAGATTCATCACGACCTGATGCAGATGCGTGGGATCGCCGAGCACGACGGCGTCGGGCGCGTCGATGCGCAGCGTCACGCTCACGCCGGGCGGCACCTGCGCCTTGAACAGATCGACGGTTTCCTCGACCACCGAGGCCACCTGCACCGGCAGACGCGCCGCCATGCCGCTGCGGCTGAACGCGAGAATGCGCTCGACGAGTTGACTCGCGCGCGTGCCCGCGTTGAGCACCTGCTGCGCGTCGCGGCGCGCGGGCGCGTCGGCTGGCAGCGCCGCGAACACGCGCTCGCCATAGCCGAGAATCGCGCTGAGAATATTGTTGAAATCGTGCGCGATGCCGCCCGCGAACGTGCCGAGCGCCTCGAGCTTCTGCGCCTGACGCAATTGCGCTTCGAGACGCAGACGCTCCGCTTCGGCGGCGCGGCGCGCGCTCACGTCGTCGATGACGGCGACCAGCATGCCGTCGAGTTCGCCGGAGTTGGACAGCCGCGAAATACTCATCTCCGTCCAGATCACCGAGCCGTCGCGATGCACGTAGCGCTTCTCGAACGTCACGTGCGCGCGCGCGCCGCGTTCGAGTTCGGCGACCTTCGCACGTGTGAGCGCGACGTCGTCGGGATGCGTGATGTCATCGGGCGCGAGCGCGTGCAGCGCGTCGAGCGGATAGCCGACCATGCGGCAGAACGCGGGATTCGCGACCATGTACGGCTGGTTCGGCAGCAGCATGACGATGCCGACCGGCGCGTTGTCGAACACGGCGCGCCAGCGTTGTTCGCCCGCGCGCAGGTCCGCGTTCGCGCGATCCTGGCGGCGCGCCTCGCGCATCAGCAGATAGAGCAGCACCAGCACGAACGCCGAGATCGCGACGGTGCGGGCGAGCGTGGCGTGAGTCGCGCTGCGCCAGCCGCCCAGCATGGCGTCGCGCGAGCGGCCCACCGCGACGACGAGCGGATAGCCGGGCACTTGCGCACGCACGGCGATGTCGTTCGCGGCGTCGATATCGGCATCGGCAAGGTTTTGCGGCGACGTCGTGCAGTTGAACGCGCGCGCCTGGCCGGTGCCTTCGATCGCGAGCGTGAGCCGTTCGTCGCGCGCGACATCGCCGAGACCGGCGAGCAGCGCGGCGCATTCGCCCGCGGCAAACGCAGGCGATGCGGCGGGAGCATGCCCGAGCGTCTGCCCAATCTGCCCGGCCAGCACGCGTGCGACCAGTTGCAGCGTGCGTTGCCCTTCGGCGAGCGTCGCGCTGCGGCTTTGCCAGACGTTCACGCAGGCCGCCGCGCAGAGCACGAACACCACGAGCAGACCGCCCGCGAGCGTGCTGCGATGAAACGAGGGTCTCGATTGCATCACGAAGCCGACGCCATCAACTGCCGCACGCCCGCGACCAGCGCGGCGCAATCGAGCGGTTTGGCGATCACGCGGTCCGCGCCGAGCTGACGCGCGACCGAGGCCGCCGTCGCCACGTTGAAGCGAAAGCGTCCCGAAATAGCGACGACGCGCGCACGCGGAAACCGCTCGCGCAGGCGCAGCAGACGCGCCGCGCCATCGCACTTGGGCTCGCCCAGATCGACGACGATCACCGCGACGCCGTCGATCGGCGCATCGCCGGCACCCTCGCCCGCCGCGGCATGCGCGACGAAGCCCGCATCGCGCAAGGTCGACGCGATCAGCTCGCGCGTGCCGGGATCGTCTTCCAGCACCAGAATCGAATCGGACATGAGCGCCTTGATCCGGCCACCTGCCCGGCCGCTGGGCTGCGGCCCCGAAACGGGCCAGCGACGTCAGTTTACGGGAGCGCGGTTACGCGCGGGTTTCGGGCGGGCAAGCGGCGGATTACAAATGCAATCTCGGGACGGCAGCCGGCGCACGACGCCGCCCGAACGGCGTTCCTGACGCTTCAAAAGCATTTCACGCGAGCGCAACTATCCTTAGCTCGATTCGATACTTCGCATCGCGGCCCTCGCCGCTTAGATTCGTAGCGCAACGCTCCTCCGCCCGCCCGGGCGACCGCCAGAACAACGAATCGACGACGACATGAACCGCGAGACAACCCGCCCCTTCGCCCTCAAACGCGCCGCCACGGCGTTCGCCCTCGCGCTCGGCGCGTTCACGGCGCTTGCGGCGATCAGCCCGGCAACGCACGCACAGTCCAACCCGCAGGCCAACCCGCAGTCCAACGCCGATGTGCCGTCGCTCAAAGGCAAGCGCATCGGCATCACGGCGGCCGGGACCGACCATTACTGGGATCTGAAGGCCTATCAGGGCGCGATCGACGAAGTGAAGCGCCTCGGCGGCACGCCCATCGCGCTCGATGCGGGCCGCAACGACAATCGCCAGATCGCGCAGATCCAGACGCTGATCGCGCAAAAGCCCGACGCCATCGTCGAGCAGCTCGGCACCGCTTCCGTGCTGGAGCCGTGGTTGCAGAAAATCCGCCAGGCGGGCATCCCGCTGTTCACGATCGACACGGCCTCGCCGTCGAGCATCAACGACACCACCTCGGACAACTTCTTCATCGGCGAGCAACTGGCGCTCAAGCTCGTCAACGATATTCACGGCGAGGGCAATATCCTCGTGTTCAACGGCTTTTACGGCGTGCCCGTGTGCGCGATCCGTTACGACCAGTTGAAGGCCGTGCTCAAGTATTACCCGAAGGTGCACATCATTCAGCCCGAGCTGCGCGACGTGATTCCGAACACCGTGCAGAGCGCCTATGCGCAGGTCAGCCAGCTGCTCGCCAAGTATCCGAAGGGGCAGATTGCGGCGATCTGGTCGGCGTGGGACGTGCCGCAGGTCGGCGCGACGCAGGCGGTCGACGCGGCGCATCGCAACGAGATCCGCACCTATGCGGTCGATGGCAGCCCGGACGTCGTCACGCTCGTGAAGGACCCGAAATCGAGCGCCGCCGCCGTGGTCGCGCAGCAACCCGCGCTGATCGGCAAGACCGCCGTGGACAACGTCGCGCGCTATCTGGCCGGCCAGCACGATCTGCCGCCGTACACCTACGTGCCGTCGATTCTCGCGACCAAGGAGAACGCCGGCGAGGTGCAGAAGGCGCTCGGTCAGGCCGCGCAAACCGGTCAGCTCGCCGCGAAATGAGCACGCCACGCGACGACGCGCGCGGCACGCCGCCGACGCCGCACGCGCACGACACGCCGGCAGCACCCGCGCTCGAACTGCGCGGGCTCGTCAAGCAGTACGGCGGCGTGCAGGCGCTGCGCG
>NZ_JAAGPN010000379.1:0-5937 GCF_017104805.1 Paraburkholderia sp. Ac-20347
CATTTCGGCCCCGGCCCGCATCGTCCGCGCCGCCCCGCGAGCGCGTCCGGCAACGCCACGCTCGCGCCGCCGCCCAAGGCCGCGACCGGCAACGCCGACGAGTAAGGACACACCATGCCTCTCCTCCAGTTCGACAAGATCGACAAGCGCGCCGTGCTCGACACGTTGCGCAAGATGTTCCTGGGCTTCGATCGCCCGCTCGCGCTCACGGTGTTCCTGCTGCTGTGCGTGGGCATCGTCACGCTTTACAGCGCGAGCCTCGACGTGCCGGGCCGCGTCGAAGACCAGCTGCGCAACATCATGCTGACCTTCGTGCTGATGTGGGTGCTCGCCAACGTGCCGCCCAATACGCTGATGCGCTTCGCGGTGCCGATCTACACCTTCGGCATCGCGTTACTGATAGCGGTCGCGCTCTTCGGGCTCACCCGCAAGGGCGCAAAACGCTGGATCAACGTGGGCGTGGTCATCCAGCCGTCGGAAATTCTCAAGATCGCCACGCCGCTGATGCTCGCGTGGTACTACCAGCGCCGCGAGGGCGTCACGCGCTGGTACGACTTCGTGGTGGGTTTCGCGATTCTGCTCGTGCCGGTCGCCCTGATCGCCAAGCAGCCCGACCTCGGCACCGCCGTGCTGGTGTTCGCCTCGGGCGTGTTCGTGATTTATTTCGCGGGGCTCTCGTTCAAGCTGATCGTGCCGGTGCTGATCGCGGGCGTGATCGCCGTGGCCTCGATCGCGGCGTTCCAGGACAAGATCTGCCAGCCGCAGGTCAACTGGCCGCTCATGCACGACTATCAGAAACACCGCATCTGCACGCTGCTGGATCCAACCTCCGACCCGCTCGGCAAGGGCTTTCACACGATTCAGGCGGTGATCGCGATCGGCTCCGGCGGGCCGCTCGGCAAGGGCTGGCTCAAGGGCACGCAGTCGCATCTGGAGTTCATCCCCGAAAAGCACACCGACTTCATCTTCGCGGTGTTCTCGGAGGAATTCGGCATGGCGGGCGGCATCGTGCTGCTCACGCTCTACATGTGTCTGATCGCGCGCGGGCTCTATATCGCGGCCAACGGCGCGACCTTGTTCGGGCGATTACTGGCCGGTTCGCTGACGATGGCGTTCTTCACCTACGCGTTCGTCAACATCGGCATGGTGAGCGGGATCCTGCCCGTGGTGGGCGTGCCGTTGCCGTTCATGAGCTACGGCGGCACCGCGCTGACGACGCTCGGCATCGCCATCGGGCTGATCATGAGTGTGGGACGCCAGAAGCGGCTGATGCAAAGCTGACGGGCGTCGCGCCAAGACACATAAAACAAAACGCGCCGGTTTTCACCGGCGCGTTTTTCATTTCTGCACGCGTTCTAGCGTGGATTCACCGCGAACTCACTGCGGCTGCGCGGGCGCGGATTTCATCAATTGCGCGCTCAACTGCTGAAACTTGAGGCGCGCCACCGGATCGCCCTGGGCCGCCGCCGCCGCGTAATACGCGCGCGCGACGTTGAGGTTCTTCGGCACGCCGTCGCCGCCGCGCTCGTAGAACGAGCCGGTCACGTATTGCGCGGTCATGTCGCCGCCTTCGGCCGCTTTCTTGTACCAGTAGAACGCCTGCTTGTTGTCGCGCGCGGTGCCGCGTCCGTCGAGGAACTGATTCGCGAGCGCGAGTTCGGCCTGCACGTGGCCCTGCTTCGCGGCCTTCATAAACCACTGATGCGCTTGCGCCGGATCGCGCCCGACGAAGTCGCCGTCGTCGTACATTTTTCCGTACACGTATTGCGCGTGGGACATGTTCGCGTCGGCGGCCTTGCGCAGCCACTTGCGGCCTTCGGCGACGTCGGCGGCGCCGCCCTCGCCGTTCACGAGCATCATCGCGTAGTTGAATTCGGCGAGCCGGTTGCCGCGCGCCGCCGCTGCCTCGAACTCCTTGCGCGCGGCCGCGAGATTGCCCGCGTTGTAGTCGGCGACGGCGTTGGCCGTCTGCGGATCGTCCTCGGCATTCGACGCGGCGGCGCTCGATGCGGCGACCGTCGTTGCAGGTTGGGTTGCCGGCTTCGCGCCGTTATCGGCTGCGTAAGCTGCGTTGGCCGTTAATGCGACTACGGCGACTGCGGCAACCACCGCCGCCACAATCGACGCCATCGTCACGCGCCCAACCTGCGCGCTCCACTCTTGCGGATGCCTCATGACCGCGCCTCCTGCAGCGCCTGGCGCGTGGCGCGCACGAGCCAGATCACGTCGGCGGCCAGCGCGATGAACGAGAAGCCCATCTCGCGATATTGCTTCGCCTGGGTCGCATCCATCGCGAAGATGCCCGCGGCCACGCCCGCGGCGCGCGCGGCGGCGACGATGCGCGTCATCGCGGCCTGGACCTCCGGATGCTTCGAATCGCCGAGATGACCGAGACTCGCGGCGAGATCCGCAGGCCCGACGAACAGGCAATCGACGCCCGGCACCGCCGCGATCTGCTCGACTTCGGCGAGCGCCGCCGCCGACTCGATCTGCACGAGCGTGGCGATCTGCGCATTCGCGCCGTGCAGATAGTCGCGCCGCATGCCGTAGGCCGCCGCGCGCACCACGCCCGCGACGCCGCGCTGGCCGTCAGGCGACTGCGCATCGGGATAGCGCGTGGTGCTCACCGCGCGCGCCGCTTCGGCCGCCGAGGCGATATTCGGGAACATGACCGTGCGTGCGCCTGCGTCGAGCACGTGCTTGACGAGCCACGGCTCGTTGGCCGCCACGCGCACCACGGGCTCGGTCGGCAGATGCGCCGCCGCGATCGCACGCAGTTGCGCGATGGTGTCGCCGCTGTCGTTGGGCGTGTGCTCCATGTCGATCAGCAGCCAGTCGAAACCGGCGTGCGCGAGCGCTTCGGCGGCCGTTTCGCTGCCCATCGACAGCCATAGCCCGAACAGCGGCTCGGCGTCCTTGAGGCGTTCCTTGAGGGGATTGGTGAAGGTGCTCATCGCCGTGCTCCCGGCGAGCGTGCGCGATGCGCGTCACGCGCGGGCCGCGTGGCCCGGCGGTGCGGCAGCCGGCAAGTCTCGCTCCGTTGTGTTGTCGGGCCGCGCGAGCTGCGCAGGCCTTGCCGGAGCGATCATACCGCGACAAAAGTTTGCAGGGACGGACGGAAAACCCGTCTTGCGCGGCGCGCGACGGCGCCAGCGGAGATCAGCGGGAGATCAGTCGCGAACGACTTCGGCCCAGCAGTTCGGCGTTTCGTACAGGCGCACCTTGTGCAGCTGCAGGTTCACGCCGTAATGCGCGTCGTACACGTTGGCGAGGATCTCGAACGCGATGGCCGCGAGATTTTCCACGGTCGGAATGCGGTCGATCACGACCGTCTTGTGGCCCGGCAGCGTTTCGAGGAAACCGCGCACCTGCGTGTCGCCTTCGAAGACGAGGAACGCGTGGTCCCACAGATCGACGAGATGCTGGTTCGCGAGCGACTTCACGTCGGCGAAATCCATCACCATGCCGCGATCGGGCGCGCCTTCCGTCTCGACGGTATCGCCCTGCAGGGTGATTTCGAGCACGTAGCGATGGCCGTGCAGGTTACGGCACTGGCTGCGGTGGTCGGGGATGCGGTGACCCGCGTCGAATTCGAGTTTTCGGGTGATCGTCAGCACGGCGCTTCCGGGGCAAATTCAGGGAATGTTCAGGTACTTGTGCGTCTGCATCGAGAGGCGCCATTGCGGATGACGCTTGCACCAGTCGATGGCGAGCTTCGTGTTCAGGTCGCGCGACGGACCATCCATCGGCTGAACGAGAAAATACTCGAAATCGAGCTTCGCGTAGTCGGCCAGACGCTGGTTGTCCTGCGGCACCACGACCTTGAGCTCGTTGCCTTTGGTGACCACGAGCGGCGCGTCGGCCTTCGGGCTCACGCAGATCCAGTCGATGGTGTCGAGCACCGGCAGCGAGCCGTTGGTTTCGATGGCGATCTCGAAGCCCGCCGCGTGCAGTGCATCGACGAAAGGCTGGTCGATCTGCAGCATGGGTTCGCCGCCCGTGCAGACCACAAAGCGGTGTTTCTCGCCTTCGGGCCACAGCGACGCGATCTTCGCGACCAGCTCTTCGGGCGTGCGGAACTTGCCGCCGTTCTCACCGTCGGTGCCGACGAAGTCGGTGTCGCAGAAACGGCATTGCGCCGACTCGCGATCTTCCTCGCGGCCCGACCACAGATTGCAGCCGGCGAACCGGCAGAACACGGCCGGACGCCCGGCGTTCGCGCCTTCGCCCTGCAACGTGTAGAAAATTTCCTTTACCGCGTAAGTCATGCTGCTGCCTGATATCGACTCGGGGCTCGTGGGGAGCCGTCATGATGGCGGGCGCTTGTTGAGCTTTTCAGCTCGCTCGTCGCGTCGCGAAGTGCGCCGCCCGTGCGCCGCTTCGCTCTTGCCGCGTTCCTAACGCCGCGCAGTCCTGAGAAGACTGCCTGCGCGGCTGTGCGCCCGTCGTCGGATCAGACCGGCGCTTCCGTTACTTTCTCGCCCGCGAGGTACGCTTCGTAGCCGCGCTTGCGCAGCTTGCACGCCGGGCATTCGCCGCAGCCGAAGCCCCACGCGTGCAGCTCGGCGCGCTCGCCGACGTAACACGTATGCGTTTCCACGCGCACCAGCTCGACGAGCGCTTCGCCGCCGAGCGTTTCAGCCAGACGCCACGTGTCGGCCTTGTCGAGCCACATCAGCGGCGTTTCCAGCACGAAGCGGCTGTCCATGCCGAGATTGAGCGCGACTTGCAGCGCCTTCATGGTGTCGTCGCGGCAGTCCGGATAGCCCGAAAAATCGGTCTCGCACATGCCGCCGACCAGCACCTTGAGCCCGCGCCGATACGCGATGGCCGCGGCGATCTGCATGAACATCAGGTTGCGGCCCGGCACGAAGGTGTTCGGCAGGCCGTTCGCGGCCGTTTCGATCTCGATTTCGCGCGTCATGGCGGTGTCGCTGATCGAACCGAGCACGGAGAGGTCGATCGTGTGATCGTCGCCGAGGCGCTGGCCCCACTCGGGGAACCGGCTCGCGACAGCGGCGCGAAAGCCCTCACGGCATTCCAGTTCGACGCGATGACGCTGGCCGTAATCGAAGCCGAGCGTCTCGACGGTATCGTAGCGGTCGAGCGCCCAGGCGAGGCACGTTGCCGAGTCCTGGCCGCCGGAAAACAGCACGAGCGCGCCGTTCCTGGTTTCTGTTCGAGTCACCGTGAAACTCCGTGTATGAGGTTCCGCGCGGTCGCAAGCTGTCGAAACCCGCCGGGCGGACCGGCTCGATCCGGCGCCGGCCCATGCAGTATAGGGCGCGCCCTCCCGGGGGGTATCGGCGCCACTTTATACCGCTAATTAGCCCTGATCGCGCGCTGGCGTCTGCCAGAGCCCCATATTGCGCACATCACGCGATGGCAATCACTATGGCACTCACGCCGGGCGATCGGCGCCCTCCAACGAAAAAGCCCCAGGAATCGTACGATCTCCTGGGGCTCTGCATTCTGGTGGCCTGGGTCGGAATCGAACCAACGACACGCGGATTTTCAATCCGCTGCTCTACCAACTGAGCTACCGGGCCAACGAAGAAGGGAAAGTATAGAGAGCTATACCGACCTTTGCAAGCCTTTTCTCAAAAGATTCTGAAAAAGGGCCGGCAAAAAGCACAACGTCGCCCGCTCGCGTCATTCGCCCTTGCTCTTGCCGAGGTCGACGCCGAGCTGCTTGAGCTTGCGATACAGGTGCGTGCGCTCGAGGCCGGTCTTCTCGGCCACGCGCGTCATGCTGCCGTTCTCGCGCGCGAGGTGGTACTCGAAGTACGCGCGCTCGAACGCGTCGCGCGCGTCGCGCAACGGAATGTCGAACGAGATCGAGGCCGTCTGCGCCACGCTGACGCCCGGCGCGCCGTCCGCGCCCAGCACCGGCAACGCGGCCGCCGACGCCACCACGGCCGGACCGCCCGCCACCGG
>NZ_JAAGPN010000380.1:0-5936 GCF_017104805.1 Paraburkholderia sp. Ac-20347
GCGCGGCTCGGCCGCCCGGTGTTCGCCGCGAACGACGCCGACTGCCTCGCGCTCGCCGAAGCCGTGGCGGGCGCGGGCGCCGGTCACCGCGTGGTGTTCTCCGCCGTGCTCGGCACGGGCGTCGGCGGCGGCCTTGTCGCGAACGGACAGTTGATTCAGGGCGCGGGCGGCGTGACGGGCGAGTGGGGCCACGGTCCGATCGTTAACACGCAATGTCAGCCGGAAGGCGAGCCCGAGCCGCTGTACGTGCCGCGCTTCGCGTGCGGCTGCGGCCAGCGCGGTTGCGTCGATACGATAGGCGGCGCGCGCGGGATCGAGCGGCTGCATGCGTTCCTGAACGCGGAATCGCCCACGGATTCACCGACATCCGCGCCCGACAGCCACGCGATCCTCGATGCCTGGACGCACGGCGACCGCGCCGCAACGCGCACGATCGGCGTCTGGCTCGAACTGGTCGCGGATCCGCTGGCTGCCGTGGTCAACGTCACGGGCGCATCGCGCGTGACGGTGGGCGGCGGGCTCGCCGGTTCGCCCGCGCTGATCGCGCGGCTCGATCAGGCGGTCCGCTCGCGCGTGCTGCATCGGCGCGACGAACCGCTCGTGGTGCCCGGCCGTTTCAGCGCCGATGGCGGGATGATCGGCGCGGCGCTGCTCGCGCGTCAGGCGTCAACTCGCTAAGCCTCGCCAACGCTTTCACCTCATGAAACAAGGATCGCCGATGCCTATAACGCTCGAAATCTGCGTGGACAGCGTGGACGGACTCGACGCCGCCATCGCGGGCGGCGCCGATCGGATTGAATTGTGCTCGGCGCTCGATCTGGGCGGCCTCACGCCGACGCCCGGCCTGATCGCGGCGGCGGCGCACGCGCCGATTCCCGTCTACGCGATGATCCGGCCGCACGCGCGCTCGTTCGCGTGGTCGCCCGCCGACACGGAAGCCATGCTCGCCGATATCGACGCCATGCGCGCGGCCGGTCTTGCGGGCGTCGTGCTCGGCGCGGCGCGGGCCGATCGTCAGCTCGACGTGCACATGCTGGCCGTCCTGTGCGAACGCGCGCGCGGGCTCGGCACCACGTTGCATCGCGTCTTCGACCTCGTGCCCGATCCCGCGCGCGCGCTCGAAGAAGCGGTGGCGCTGGGCTTCGAACGCATTCTGACTTCGGGCGGCGCGGCGCGTGCCGCCGATGGCATCGTCGCGCTGAATGCGCTCGTGCGGCACGCGGCGAACCGCATCGGCATCATGCCGGGCAGCGGCGTCGACGCGCTCAACGTGGCGGGCATCGTGCGCGCGAGCGGCGCGACGCAGGTGCACGCGTCGTGCCGCGCGGTGTTCGCGCACGGCGAGCACAAGGGCGTCGAACTCGGTTTCTTTCCGGAGCGCGGGAGTATGACGTCGGCGCGCGCGGTGATGGGCCTCAAGCACGCGCTGGCGGCGCTCGCCTGAGCGGCGCGCTCAAGGCATGTTCAAGGCGCGAGCACGCGCGTTTCGATGCGCGCGAGGCGCTTCAGATGGCGCGGCGCGGGCACGTTGTCCGCGCCGGAAAACAGCACGGGCGCGCCGTCCGCGGCGCTGAGCGGCTTGCCGCCGCATTCATAGGCGACGATGGCCTGCTCGCCCACCGGCGAGTTGAACAGCTCGTGCCACGTGAACGGCACGGCATAGCCGTCATGACCGACGGCCAGAAAGATCATGCGCTTGAAGTCGCCGGGCGCTTCGCAGTGCAGGCCCGCGTGCTCGATCAGCGCCGTAAGCAGCACGCCGCGATAAGGCTCGACCGTGCGGATGAACCGCTGCGTGGTGTAGCAACGCAGATCGAAGGGCGCGCACGTGACGCTCGGCATCGCGCGCAAGGCTGCGAGCGTGAGCGTTTGGGGCAGCACCACGCTGCCGGAGAGCGTGAGTACGACGTCTTCGTCGGTGTGATCGGCGGACTGTGCCGGGGCGGCTTGGGGCGCGAGGTTCATCGTGGAAGCTCCGGGCCGCGCGGCGGCCTGACGGCAATCGACTGAAAATCGACAAAGCGTCGATATGACTTCGCGTATATTACGACGCCACGCGCCGCCGCTTCAACGATCGGCCTGACATGTCGTGCATACCGCCGCGCTTATCTTGCGGCGGGGCCGGATCGCGCCGCCCGCTCAGGCGATCGGTTTCGAATCCGCGGTGGGATTGCCGAGATCGTCGGTCGGCAGATATTGCTGATCGAACGCGGCCACATAGAGCGCCCATTGCGGCGCGCCCACATCGACGAGCAACGCGCCGTCCTGCCAGATGTCGTTGTGATCGTTGCGGTCGTTGCCCGCGCGATGAATGAATTCGCCTTTCGATCCCTGGTTCATGTGGACGTCGTGGACGCCGTTGCCTTCGCTGTAGAAGCGGCCATACACATAGACGTCGTAGCCGGATTGTTGCGCGCGCAACAGAAGGCGCTGGAGCGTGGCGACCGGCTCGACGGCATCGGTGCCGTCCATCACGTCGCTGTTGCGCCATGCGCCGGTGTTGGCGAGAAAGTCGCTGCGCTGGAAATCGAGCGCGGGCAGCGCATGCTGGCCCGTGAGATTCTGCTCGCCCGATGCATCGGCTTGCAGCGTCTGCAAAATGGCGTGGCGAAAATCGAAGAGCAGCTTGTATTTGAGCAGGTCGTCGGCGTCGGTGGTGCCGACATTGACCGCCACGTCCCACTGCGCGCCGCCCACGTCGAGGCTGAAATGCAGGTGATACTGCACTTCATGCGGCCGCTGCGTGGGCTTGAGTTGCGGCGCGGAAGTGATCTTGCCTTTTGCGAAACCGTACGGAAGCGTCATCGTCTGCATCTCCGGGTGCATGGCGTTTCATCATAAGACAGACGCGTGACAGCCGTGCTGCACCGCGGCTTCGCGAAGGCGTCAGCGAGCTTTCATTTTTATTCGGCGCGCTGATTGGCCCATTGCGCGAGCGTGGCGACGGTGTTCATGTTGCGCGCGGTGCCTTCGGCGGCGGCGGGCAGTTTGAGCTTCGAGCGGCCAATGCCGTCCGGATAATGCACGTAGATTTCGCGCTTGCCCGCGACGATGCTTTCCGCTTGCTGGCCGCGCGCCGTGTCGAGCAGATTCGCGGGCGGCGCGGCGTCGAGGAAGATCGCGACAGTGCGATCGGGCGGCGCATCGGCGAAGGGATTGGTGGCGACGATGGCGGCCATCTCGGCGGCGTTGCGCAACAGCACGCCGACGGGTTTGCCCGCGTAATCTTCGAGGCTCGCTTCGAACTGCTTCTTCACGCTCGATGCGGTGAGGCGGCTGTCGAACACGACATTGCCGCTGGCGATATAGGTGCGCACGTTGGCGAAGCCGAGCGCTTCGCACATCGCGCGCAGTTCGGTCATGGCGAGCTTGCCGGTGCCGCCGACATTCACGGCGCGCAGCAGGGCGACATAGGTGGAGGGAGGCATCGCATGATGATACTGCGAAGCGTTGGATGCGCGCAGTGCGGACGGGCGGCACGGTATCATCGGCATTTCGCGAAGCGAACAGGCTCACTCATAAAGACGCAATGAAAACGCTATTGATCGTCTATCACTCGATGACGGGCGGCACGCAGCAGATGGCCGAAGCGGCCGCGCGCGCGGCGCGAGCGCAGGCGGGCGTGAGCGTGCGTCTGCAGCGCGCCGACGCCACGGTTCCCGACGATGTGCTGGCCGCCGACGGCTATCTGTTCGCGACGCCCGAAAACCTCGCATCGATGGCCGGGCTGATGAAGGACTTCTTCGATCGCTGCTATTACGCGGCGCTCGATCGCGTGAACGGGCGTCCTTATGCCGCGATGATCTGCGCGGGCAGCGACGGGCAAAACGCGCTGCGCCAGATCGAACGCATCGCGACGGGCTGGCGGCTGAAAGCCGTGGCGCAAGGCCTGATCGTCTGCACGCTCGCGCAAACGCCCGAACGCATTCTCGCGCCGAAAATCATCGGCCCCGACGATCTCGCGCGTTGCGCCGAACTCGGCGAAGGACTCGCGGCGGGACTCGCGCTCGGTGTGTTCTGAAGTCATCGCGTACGCAATCGACGTCGCGCGAAACAGCCCTGCAATTTAAGGGAAATTTGCAGAGCTGGTCGGGTTTCACGCATTGTTGTAAAGGATTGTCAGGTGTGAGAGCGGGGCGTCAACTGGGCGATAAGGTGGGCGTTTAGCGAGCGAGGGCCAACCGGTTCGTCGGTCCTTGATCCTCCTTAATCCCGTTTTATCGAGTCACGCCATGAAGCGCATCCTGATCGCCAGCCTCGCTGTTTTCGTTTCCGCCGCCGCCTTCACGCAGACGGCATCCGCCGCGCCCGCCGGTCATCATCACAAGCACGCTCACAAGCACAGCGGCAAGCACCACGCCCGCCGCGACGCCGCCCTGCAATCGCCCGCCGATCGCGCACAGCCGATCGATCAGGCGCCGGCATTCCAGCACTAACGCCAACGTCATGGCCGCCTGAAGCGGCGCATTTCGCAGCGGCGCAGGCTCCCGAACGGGACTTGCGCCGTTTGCGCATTCGAGCGGGCGCGTTGCGGCATCCATCGAATCGACGCGCCGCTTGCATTGCCGATAAACATAGGATGACGAATCAATGAAATCGTGGCTGGAGTCGTTCGTGGGCATGCCGGGAAGCGGCGCGGTGTGGGCAAGTGGGCGGGCAGCGACCGTGGCTGCGACGATGGTCGCGACGCTGTCCGGTTGTGCGATCGACGGCGACTTCGAGCGCGGCGGCGCAACGGCGGCGTGCCATAGCGTGATCGCGGGCTACTACTGCGTGAAGCCCAACGACACCTTGCAGAGCGTGGCCTTCGCCTTCGGGCGCAATGCGCGCGACGTCGCGCAATGGAACAGTCTGGCGGAAAACGCGCCGCTGCATGCCGGGCAGACGCTGCGGATGGGGCCGCCGGACTGGAGTTCGTGGCATGACGGCGGGTCGGCTCAAGCGCAGTCGCAGGCGCGTGCGAACGCGAGCGCGGCCAGTCGCTTCGTGTGGCCCGTGAGCGGCGTGATCGTCCGCGAGTTCGGTGCCGATGGCGCGCGCGGGATCGAGATCGCCGGCCGCGCGGGCACGCCGATCCGCGCCGCCGCGCCGGGGCGCGTGGTGTATGCGGGAGACAGCATCAAGGCTTACGGGCTGATGGTGATCGTCAAGCACGAGAACGGCTATGTGACCGCGTATGGCAACAACCGCCGCCTGCTCGTTGCGGAAGGCGATCCGGTGCAGCAGGGCGCGTCCATCGCCGAAATGGGCGCGCGCGACGACGGCCAGGCGCTGCTCCAGTTCGAGATGCGCGAAGGCGGCAAGCCGGTCGATCCGCTTGCGCATCTGCCTGCCGGTTCGGGGCCGCTCACGCAGCCCTGACCGGGCGCACGCTGCGCGCCAGCGAGGTGTGGGCGCAAAAACAATCAGACCATCGGGGACACGTTGAAGAAGATCCAATCTGCCGCGGCGTTCGGGCGTGCGCGGCGCAAAACCGCGCGCGTCGCGCTCGTGCCGCTGCTGCTTGTGTTGATGGGCGTGGCGCAGGCGCGCAAGCCCGCGCCGGTTTCGCCGATCCCGTATGAAGCGCGCGAGGCGCATGTCGTCTCGGCGCAGAAGAACAAGCGCGTCGCGCTGCGCCACGCGCCGTCCGGCCCGCACCTCAAGCACGCGCAGCGACGCTTTCAGACCGGCATCGCGTCGTGGTACGGACGCGAATTCCACGGCCATCGCACCGCGAACGGCGAACGTTTCGACATGTACGCCTTGACGGCGGCGCATCGCACGCTGCCGTTCGGCTCGTTCGCGCGCGTGACGCTGCCCGCGACGGGGCGCTCCGTGGTCGTGCGCATCAACGATCGCGGGCCGTATGCGCGCGGTCGCGTGATCGACCTGTCGTTCGGCGCGGCGCGCGTGCTCGGCTATTCGGGCGCGGGGTCGGCGCGCGTGCGCATCGA
>NZ_JAAGPN010000381.1:0-5855 GCF_017104805.1 Paraburkholderia sp. Ac-20347
GATTGCGCACCTCGCCCGCGACCACCGAGAAACCGCGCCCTTCCTCGCCCGCGCGCGCCGCTTCCACGGCCGCGTTCAGCGCGAGAATATTGGTCTGAAACGCGATGCCCTCGATCACGCCGATGATGTCCGCGATGCTCTTGGCGCTCTCGTTGATCTCGCCCATCGTCGCGACCACGCGGCCCACCACGGCGCCGCCCTTCTCCGCGATCTGCGAGGCGTTGCCCGCGAGCGTGCTGGCCTGCTGCGCGTTCTCCGCGTTCAGGCGCACGGTCGAGGTCAGTTGCTCCATGCTGCTGGCCGTGCGTTCGAGCGCGACGGCCTGCTCCTCGGTGCGCTGCGAAAGATCGAGATTGCCGGTCGAGATCTGGCCGGAAGCGGCGGCGATGGCTTCCGCGCTCGCGGCGATTTCCGCGACCGTCGTCGAGAGACCTTGCTGCATGTCGCGCAGCGCGCCGAGCATGCTGTGCGCGTCGCGCTCGCGCACGACGACCGGCTGCGCGAGATCGCCCGAGGCGATGCGCGCGGCGATGGCTTTCGCATGCGCGGGCTCGCCGCCGAGCGCGCGCGACAAGCGGCGCACGACCCATTCGCTGACGAAGAACGCCACGACGAACAGCGCGACCGTGGCCGCCGCCATCATCACGAACGACGACTTGAAGATGAACGCCGACGCCGCGATGGTCGCCTTGGCCGCCGCGCCGCGTTGCTCGACGAGTTGATCGACGAGCTTTTCGAGCTTTTCGGTTTCGACCAGCAGCGAGACGTCCTGGGTGCCGACCTGCCAGCTCATCTGCGACAGATCGAGCGGCTGCGCCTTCACGAGCGTCACGAAGTCGCGCAGATGGCCGCTCCACGTTTGCATGGAATCGGAGAACTGTTTCTGCGAGGCGAGCGCGTCGGCGCGCGCGTGGCCGCTGCCGGCGTGCGCGGACAGTTCGTCGAGCACCTTCATTTCGTCAACGATCGCGGACAGATCCTTTTCGATGCCCTCGCCGAGTTCGTCGCGTTCCTTCGCCGTGGTCGCCGTGAGCAGCATCTTCTGCGCGCGGCTTGCACGCAGCACGTGACCGCGCGCTTCCTCGGCGGCGCGGCTCGCGAGGTGACCCTGTTCGTAGATCGATTCCGTCGAATCGTTGAGGCGGCTGATCTGCGTGAGCGAGAACGCGCCGATCGCGAGCGTCCCCACCAGCACCACCGCGAACGCGAGACGCAGCGTCGCTTTCACCGAGAGCTGCGAAGCGGTGTCCACCGCCGCGCGCTGTTTACTTTTGCCCTGGCCCTTGCTCCGGCCACGCCCCGCCGCGCCGTTCCCGCCTGGCGCCCCCAATTCGTCCGCCACGAACCCCGTATGGCGGCTCGCTTCAGTCATTGCTCGCATCGTTATCGGTCTCCAGCTTGTTGTACGACGCGCACCGCGACGGCGGATTTTCGGCTCCTCGATGACCGCCGAAAGCCGCCGACGCCTCTCGCTGGCCGCTCGTGGCGGCTCAGGCATGGCGCAACGCCTCAACTCCGGTCTACGGCACGGCGCCGCGCGATCTTGAGTGTGTCGCACTGGCGTCATCGTCCGCGTACCGGCCCCGTAATGTCGCGGAAATGTTCGCGCATCTTCGCGGGTTATAACCGGCCAAAATCCACCGCCAAAATTGCTGCGACAAATTTCCCGTTTCCGCGCGACGCCTGCGGCAAGGCGTCGCGGCAAGCCCCCCGCTGTTTGTGTCCGATTCGCGACAAAACTTGTCCGTACGATTCTTCCAAGACACATTACACTGCGCTTCATAACTCCTATATACGAATCTTTCATGCCATCGCCGCATTGATTGCCTTGGGCTTTCAAAGCGGTGCCCGCGTGATGCTCTCCAGCTCAAGACACATGGAAACCAGCCTCGACAAGCGCGCCCTGTCCGGCGCCGCCGCTGCGCCCGCAGCGTCCTCCGCCACACCCGCACCCGCCGTGCAGCGCACGGTCTACAGCGTGCTCGGTGCGATCAGCTTTTCGCACCTGCTCAACGACATGATCCAGTCGCTGATCCTGGCCATCTACCCGATGCTCAAGGACAACTTCGCGCTGTCGTTCACGCAGATCGGCCTGATCACGCTCACTTATCAGATCACGGCGTCGATGCTGCAGCCGCTCGTCGGCGTCTATACGGACAAGCGTCCGATGCCGTATTCGTTGCCCGTCGGCATGGGCTTCACGCTCTGCGGCCTGCTGCTGATGTCGGTTGCGCCGAGCTTCGGCGTGCTGCTGGTCGCCGCCGCGCTGGTCGGCTGCGGCTCGTCGGTGTTCCATCCGGAGTCGTCGCGGGTCGCGCGCATGGCCTCGGGCGGCCGCCACGGCCTCGCGCAGTCGCTGTTCCAGGTGGGCGGCAACGCAGGTTCGTCGCTCGGACCGCTGCTGGCCGCCGCGATCATCATTCCGCATGGTCAGCGCAGCATCGCGTGGTTCTCGGTGGCCGCGCTGGTGGCGATGTTCGTGCTCACGCAGATCGGCCGCTGGTACAAGGCGCATCCGAATCTCAAGAAGAAGCGCGCCGAAGCGCCCGCCGTCGCCCTCTCGCGTGGACGCGTGGCGATGGCCATCAGCATCCTCGTGCTGCTGGTGTTCTCGAAGTACTTCTACCTCGCGAGCATCAACAGCTACTTCACGTTCTATCTGATCGACCGCTTCCATCTGCCCGTGCAGGCCGCGCAGGTGCACCTGTTCGTGTTCCTCGCCGCCGTGGCCGCGGGCACGATCATCGGCGGCCCGGTCGGCGACCGCATCGGCCGCAAGTACGTGATCTGGGGTTCGATCCTGGGCGTCGCGCCGTTCACGCTGCTGCTGCCCTACGCGAACCTGTTCTGGACCAGCGTGCTCACGGTGATCATCGGCATCGTGCTGGCCTCGGCGTTCTCGGCGATCCTCGTCTACGCGCAGGAACTGATTCCGGGCAAGGTAGGCATGGTCGCGGGCCTGTTCTTCGGCTTCGCGTTCGGTCTCGGCGGCATCGGCGCGGCCGTGCTCGGCCAGCTCGCGGATGCCACCAGCATCACCTTCGTCTACAAGGTCTGCTCGTTCCTGCCGCTGATCGGCATCCTCACGGTGTTCCTGCCCGACGTCGAAGGGAAGAAGAAACGCGCAAAGGCCGCTGCATAAGTCGCACTGCGGTCGCACTGCGCGCGTCGCACTGAAAACGGCCGGCTGCCTGCGAAGGCGCCGGCCGTTTTTTCGTCGGCGATCCGCGCCGCTTGCATTGGCCGCGACTTCGAACCATGCTGGAAGCCTCTGCCTTCGAGACGTTCGCGCGAGGTCCGCCATGCAGCTTTCCACGGTTGAAATCGTCAAGCCCGAAGCGACCAACTTCATCCTCGGGCAATCGCACTTCATCAAAACGGTCGAGGACCTGCACGAAGCGCTGTACGGCGCGGCGCCGGGCATCGCGTTCGGGCTGGCCTTCTGCGAGGCGTCGGGCAAGCGCCTCGTGCGCCGCTCGGGCACGCACGAAGCGCTCGTCGACATGGCGACCGATAACGCCCTGCGCATCGCGGCGGGCCACAGCTTCATCGTGTTTCTCGGCGACGGCTTCTTTCCCGTCAACGTGCTCAACGCGGTCAAAGCCGTGCCCGAGGTGTGCCGCATCTTCTGCGCGACGGCCAATCCGACCGACGTGCTGATCGCGGAGACCGATCGCGGACGCGGCATCGTCGGCGTGGTGGATGGCGCGCCGCCGCTCGGCGTCGAGACCGACGACGACGTGCGCTGGCGCAAGGATCTGCTGCGCGCGATCGGCTACAAGGCGTGAGCTCCAAATCTGCCGCTCGTTTCCCACTCATGCGCCGATGACATCGACACCGCTCACGTCCGCCACGCTGCGCGCCGCGCTCGCCGCGCAAACGCGCCATGCGCTGCAATGCGGCGCGCTGCAACCCATCGACACGGTCCTCACGCATCTCGACGACGGCGGCGTGCGTTTCGCCGTGCGCCAGGTGTCGAGCCTCGCGCGCAAGGAGCAGGCGCGGCGCACCGAGGTCGCGGAAAGCGCCGCACCGCGCCGCAACCCGTTTCTGCCTTGCGACGACGATCTGTGCGTCGGCACGCTCTCGCCGACGCATCTCGCGCTGCTCAACAAATACAACGTGATCGACGATCATCTGCTGATCGTCACGCGGCGTTTCGTGCCGCAGGAAGCGCTGCTCGATCACGACGATTTCGCGGCGCTGCTCGTCGCCTTGCGCGGGTTCGACGCGCTCGGGTTCTACAACGGCGGCGCGGCGGCGGGCGCGAGTCAGCCGCACAAACATCTGCAGGCGGTGCCGTTGCCGCTCGATGATGCGACCGAAACCGCGGTGCCGATGGAAGTCTTATGGCAATCCGCGCTAGTCGCAAACGGCATCGCGCGCGTGCCGGGCTTGCCGTTCGCGCATGCACTCGCCGCGCTCGATCTGCTGCAAGGCGGCGCCGACGAGGCCGCGCGACATGCGTGGCGCACCTATCGCGCGCTGCTCGATGCGGTGGGAATCGGCGCGATCGACGTGGCGGGACTGGCGCATCAGCGTGCGCCGTACAACCTGCTCGTCACGCGGCGCTGGATGCTGGTGGTGCCGCGCACGCAGGAATGCGTGGACGGCATGTCGATCAACGCGCTCGGTTTCGCGGGTTCGCTATTCGTGCGCGACGCGCAGCAGTGCGCCGCGCTCGCGCACATCGGACCGATGACGGCACTCGCACGCGTCGCTCAGCCTCGTTGAGCACGCAACGATCTCAACCCACGCCGAGCCATTCGCGCACGATGTCCTCGCGCTGCGCGAGTTCCATCGGCGCGCCCTCGAACACGATGCGGCCATGCCCCATCACCGCGACGCGATCCGCGAGCGTCGGCGCGAGCGCGAGCCGCTGCTCGATCAGCAGCACCGCGACGCCGCGCTCGCGCAACGCGCGCAGCGCATCGCCGACGCGCGCGGTCATCTGCGCGGACAAACCTTCGGCCGGTTCATCGACGATCAACAGATCGGGATCGCCCATCAGCGCGCGGGCCAGCACGAGCATCTGCTGCTCGCCGCCCGAGAGCACGCCCGCGCGCGCCGCGCGCCGCTCGTGCAGGATCGGAAACAGCGCGCGCGCCTCGTCGAGCGCAAAGCGCGGCGTGCGGCGGCCGCGCTTCACGACGCCGAGCCGCAGGTTCTCGTCGACGCTGAGCGTGGGGAAAACGTCGCGCTGCTCCGCCACGTAGCCCAGGCCGAGGCGCGCGATCTCGAAGGTCCGCAGCGGTGCGAGATCGACGCCGGAGAAATGGCGCAGGCCGTCGGCGGCGACCATCGACATCAGCGCCTTCGCGAAGGTCGAGCGCCCCGAACCGTTGCGGCCCGCCAGCGCGACAACTTCGCCTGCGTGGATGCGCAGATCGACGCCATGCAGCACCTGGCTCGCGCCATACCACGCGCGCAGGCCCGCGACATCGAGCAGCAAAGGTCTCGCCGTGCTCATGACGATGCCGCGCCGAAGTCGGCGCCCAGATAGGCCTCGCGCACCGCTGCATCGGCGCGAATCGCCTGTGGCGTGCCGGTGGCGATCACGCGGCCTTGCACCAGCACCGAGACGCGGTCGGCGAGACCGAACACGGCGTCCATGTCGTGCTCGACCAGCAGCAGCGTCTTGCCCGCCGTGGTCGCGCGGATCAGCGCCATCGCGCGCGCGGCTTCGGCGCGGTTCATGCCCGCCGTGGGTTCGTCGAGCAGCAGCGTCTGCGCGCCGCCCGCGAGCGCGAGGCCGAGGTCGAGCGCGCGTTGTTCGGCGTAGCTCAGCGTCGCCGCTTCGCGTTCGGCGGCATGCGCGAGACCGATGGCGTCGAGCACGTCTGCGGCGCGCGCGT
>NZ_JAAGPN010000036.1:0-47717 GCF_017104805.1 Paraburkholderia sp. Ac-20347
CCGCGCCGTCCTGGGCGAGCGCGTACAGCGCGGTCACCGCGCCGGACTTGGCGAGCGGATCGGCTTCGCACAGCGCCGCAAGCGCGGCGGCGCGCCAGCCTGGCTGCGATGTGGCGGCATCGACGGACAATTCGGCGCTGGCGCGCGCGGAGTCGGGAAATACGGAATTCATCGTCAAGCAGGCAGAAAAGCGGGCAGAAAACAGGCGGTCAAACGGCGGTGTACGAACGACGGCACGCGCTCAAACCGACGCCCCGCACGGCGGCGCAGTGGCTTGCATGAGACCTGCCGCACGCGGCGCGCAAGCCGGGCCAGGCGAACTCGGGGCGCAACCGTTTACAATACGCGATTCACCCGCTCTGCGCCGCCCGCGCCCGCTCTCACCCGCTCGCGCGCCGCAGCCTCGCAAGACAAAAAGGAGACGCAACACCGTGGCCATCTACAAGCTTGGCGAAGCCGCACCCACCATTCACGAAAGCGTGTTTGTCGCGGATAACGCGACCATCGTCGGCAAGGTCGAACTCGCCGAAGACTCGAGCGTCTGGTTCGGCGCGACGCTGCGCGGCGACAACGAGCTGATTTCGGTCGGCACGCGCAGCAATGTCCAGGAAGGCGCGGTGCTGCATACCGACCCCGGTTTCCCGCTCACGCTCGAAGCCAACGTGACGATCGGCCATCAGGCCATGCTGCACGGCTGCACGGTGAAGGAAGGCGCGCTGATCGGGATTCAGGCGGTGGTCTTGAATGGCGCGGTAATCGGCCGCAACTGTCTGGTTGGCGCGGGCGCGGTGGTCACCGAAGGTAAGGTGTTCCCCGACAACTCGCTCATTCTCGGCGCGCCGGCCAAGGTCGTGCGCGAGCTCACCGAGGCCGACATCGCCGGCCTCAAGCGTAACGCGGACGTCTACGCGCAACGCCGCGAGTATTTCAAGGCGCAACTCGTACGCATCGGCTGACGGCTGCACGCCGCCGTCACGCCGCGCGAGCGCGCCGCACGCATCGAAACGAAGGAAAAGATTGTGAACGACCAGTTGCAAAAATTCATGTTCAGCGCCGCTCCGGTGCGGGGCGAGATCGTCTCGCTGCGCAACACGTGGCAAGAGGTGCTGACGCGCCGGCAGTACCCGGCGCCGGTGCGCACCGTGCTCGGCGAAATGATGGCCGCCTGCGCGCTGCTCTCCGCGAATCTCAAGTTCGACGGCACGCTGATCATGCAGATCCTCGGCGAAGGCCCGGTCCGCATGCTGGTCGTGCAGTGCAGCTCCGACCTCTCCATGCGCGCCACGGCGCGTCTGGCCGAAGGCGTGGAAACCGTCGCCGACGACCTCTCGCTCGCCGAGCTCGTCAACGTGAACGGCCGCGGCCGTTGCGTGATCACGCTCGATCCGGCCAACAAGCAGCCCGGCCAGCAGCCTTATCAGGGCATCGTGCCGCTCAACGGCGAAGACGGCGCGCTGAAGTCGATCTCGGAAGTGCTCGAGCACTACATGCACCACTCGGAGCAGCTCGACACGCGCCTGTGGCTCGGCGCGAACGAAGATCGCGCGGTCGGCATGCTGCTGCAAAAGCTGCCCGGCGACGGCGGCATCGTGCCGCATCCGCACGAACTCGACGCCGACACGTGGGAACGCGTCTGCACGCTCGGCGGCACGCTCACGCGCGAAGAACTGCTCGAACAGGAGCCGGAAACGCTGTTCCGCCGCCTCTTCTGGCAAGAGAACGTGCAGCACTTCGAGCCCGCCGGCACGCGCTTCCTGTGCAGCTGCTCGCGCGAGAAAGTCGGCTCGATGCTCAAGATGCTGGGCCGCGAGGAAGTGGACAGCGTGATCGAAGAACGCGGCCACGTCGAAGTTCACTGCGACTATTGCAACCAGCGCTACGAGTTCGATCCTGTCGATGTGGCGCAACTTTTCGCCACGCCGGGGCTCTCAGAAGGAGTCTCTCCCGCAGCGGACCAGCGCCACTAAGCCAGCAAAGCAGTGATTGCCTCCCCGGCTCATGGCACGCCGTCTTCCGCCACGCGGACGGCGCCGCAGCGCGGCACCATGAGCCGATTCACGGAACCGGCTATCCAGGCGCCCGCGCGCGGGGCCCAGAGATCCGGAATCCGACCGATTAAGGGAAGCAAGAACATGAAGACGAACCTCCGGGCTGCATCACCTCACCTGCCCGCGCGCCGCGCGAGAACGCTCCTCACGCTCACCGCGCTGACGGCCGCCGCTGCGGGCGTGGTGCTCATGAGCGGCTGCACGCTCGATCCGCCCGGCCCTTCGCCGATCTACAGCCGCCTGCCCGCCGATCAAGCGGGCGCGACCGCCACGGTCGCGCCGCCGCAGCAGGCCGCCCCGGCTCTCACGCGCGAGCAGCTTCAGCGCTACGACGCGATCGACCAGCAGGCGCTGGCCGAATCCAATCGCGCCGCGAACGCCGAAGCAGCCGCACAGGCCTGGTCGCGCGCGTACACGCCGCCCGTGAACGTCTACGGCAGCTACTACAGCGGCGGTTGGGGCGGCGGATGGGGCACCGGGATCGGCTACGGCTATCCCGGCTGGGGTTGGGGCTGGTGAAATCGTAGCGTGCGCAACGATCGGCGCACGTTCGTATAAGGCTCGCATACGCCCGCCCCGCAAAAACACGCGGCAACAAAAAAGCGCGGCATCCGCTGGATGGCCGCGCTTTTTATTTCGACGCTATCGAGCCGCGTCGATTGTCTTGACGCTCAGCCTGCTTTCTTCTTCGTTTCCTTGCCGTGCCCGTGGTGTTTCTCGGGCACGCGCGACACCGGATTCGGCACCACCTTGACGGGCGCCGCCGACATCTCGCCACGCGTCGACGTATTCGACGAACCCGCAGGCGTCGCCGGCAACGGCTGATTCGGCGAGACGAACTGCACGAACACCTCGCCGTCCTTCACCATGCCCATCTCGTAGCGCGCGCGCTCCTCGACGGCCGCGGTGCCGTTCTGCAAATCCTGCACTTCGCCCGCGATGCGTTCGTTGCGCAGTTTTTCGTCGTCGTTCTGCTTTTGCTGCTGTGCGAGCTGCCCTTGCAGTTCGTGCACGCGCAGCCACCCGCCGTGGCCCCACCAGAGCGGATACTGGATCAGCGCGAGCAGGATGATCAGGACGACAGTGACAAGCCGCATGGATGGTGCCGGATAAACATACGCCGCCCTGCGCTGAACGCAGGGCGGCGAAGAAGGATAACGAAGAGTGACAGCAAGGCTGCTGTCGCGTTCAGGTCCGCTTAGCGGAGGTTATAGAACGCCGACTTGCCCGGGTAGCTGGCGATATCACCGAGATCTTCTTCGATGCGCAGCAGCTGGTTGTACTTCGAGATGCGGTCGCTGCGCGACAGCGAGCCGGTCTTGATCTGACCGGCGTTCAGGCCGACGGCGATGTCCGCGATGGTCGAATCTTCGGTTTCGCCCGAACGGTGCGAGATCACGGCCGTGTAGCCCGCGCGCTTCGCCATTTCGATCGCTGCGAAGGTTTCCGTCAGCGTGCCGATCTGGTTGATCTTGATCAGGATCGAGTTGGCGATGCCCTTCTCGATGCCTTCCTTCAGGATGCGCGTGTTGGTGACGAACAGGTCGTCGCCCACGAGCTGAACCTTCTTGCCGAGCTTTTCGGTCAGCAGCTTCCAGCCGGCCCAGTCGCTTTCGTGCATGCCGTCTTCGATCGAGACGATCGGGAATTTGTCGGCGAGCGTCGCGAGGTAGTCGGCGAATTCCGACGACGACAGTTGCAGGCCTTCGCCCGCGAGCTGGTACTTGCCGTCGTGGTAGAACTCGCTGGCTGCGCAGTCGAGCGCGAGCAGCACGTCTTCACCGGCGCGGTAGCCTGCCTTCTCGATGGCTTGCAGGATGGTCGAGAGGCATTCGTCGTTGCTGCCGAAGTTCGGTGCGAAACCGCCTTCGTCGCCAACTGCCGTGCTCATGCCGCGATCCGAGAGGATCTTCTTGAGCGCGTGGAAGATTTCCGCGCCGCAACGCAGCGCTTCGCGGAAGGTCGGCTGGCTCACCGGCACGATCATGAATTCCTGGATGTCCAGGCTGTTGTTCGCGTGCGCGCCGCCGTTGACGATGTTCATCATCGGGACCGGCAGTTGCATCGCGCCCGAACCGCCGAAGTAGCGGTACAGCGGCAGGCCGGCTTCTTCGGCTGCGGCCTTCGCGACGGCCATCGAAACGGCCAGCATCGCGTTCGCGCCCAGACGCGACTTGTTGTCGGTGCCGTCGAGCTCGAGCAGGGTCTTGTCGAGGAAGGCTTGTTCCGACGCGTCGAGGCCCATGATCGCCTCGGAGATTTCGGTGTTGATATGCTCGACGGCCTTCAGCACGCCCTTGCCGTTGTAGCGGCCGGCTTCGCCGTCGCGCAGTTCGATCGCTTCACGCGAGCCGGTCGACGCGCCCGACGGCACAGCCGCGCGGCCCATCGTGCCCGACTCGAGCAGCACGTCGCATTCGACGGTGGGATTGCCGCGCGAATCCAGAATCTCGCGACCGATGATATCTACGATTGCACTCATGGTTTCCTCAGGAAATGACAGTAATTCTTGCGAGACACACACCCGCTGCGAGTCCGGCGAAGCGCGGTCTACGCGCTCGCGCGGGACACACCGTCACATGGGACAGGCGGAGCGGTCGTCGGGTTCAACTTGTTGCGTCGCGAGGATTACACACTGCGTAATCGCTGCGCCGCCACGCTGCCTTGTACATCTGGCGCGGCGCGGTTCCCGTCTGGTACAGCATGGCATCGCTTCATGACACCTGCTGCGCCGGCGGGCCGCTCGCCGCGGCTCCTCCATCGCGCCGCTCATGCAATCGAAGCGGCGCGCGATGCTCTAGCACTACGAAAAAACTCTGCGATCCAACCTTGCGGTGAAGCCATACGACAAAGCACACGACGCGCATGAAGCGCGCCGGTGCCTGACTACGTGAATCAGTTGAAGTCGCTCTCGAGGAACGGCGTGCGCTTGACCGCCTGGTCGAGCGTCACGAGCGTTTCGAGCAGGTCGGCCATGCGGTTCAGCGGCACGGCGTTGGGACCGTCGGACTTCGCTTGCGCCGGGTTCGGGTGCGTCTCCATGAAGAGACCCGCCACGCCCGTTGCGACGGCCGCGCGCGCGAGCACCGGCACGAATTCGCGCTGACCGCCCGAGCTGGTGCCCTGGCCGCCCGGCAACTGCACCGAGTGCGTGACGTCCATCACGACCGGCGCCGCCGTTTCGCGCATGATCGCGAGCGAGCGCATGTCCGACACGAGGTTGTTGTAACCGAACGAGACGCCGCGTTCGCAAGCCATGAAGCGGTCTTCGGAAAGACCCGCTTCACGCGCCGCGTCGCGCGCCTTGTCGATCACGTTCTTCATGTCGTGCGGCGCGAGGAACTGGCCTTTCTTGATGTTGACCGGCTTGCCCGAACGCGCGCACGCGTGGATGAAGTCGGTCTGACGGCACAGGAACGCCGGCGTCTGCAGCACGTCGACGACCGACGCCACCGGACCCACTTCATCTTCCGTGTGCACGTCGGTCAGCACGGGCAGACCGAGCTGGCGCTTCACTTCGGAGAGGATACGCAGGCCTTCGTCCATGCCCAGACCGCGGAACGA
Source organism: Paraburkholderia sp. Ac-20347 (assembly GCF_017104805.1). Classification (NCBI taxonomy): domain Bacteria; kingdom Pseudomonadati; phylum Pseudomonadota; class Betaproteobacteria; order Burkholderiales; family Burkholderiaceae; genus Paraburkholderia; species Paraburkholderia sp. Ac-20347. The sequence goes on from NZ_JAAGPN010000036.1 coordinate 5,613, forward strand.
CTTGCCGCTCGAGCGATTGGCCTTGTCGAACGACGACTTGTAGATGAACGGAATGCCGAGCTTCGCCGTGATTTCCTTCAGGCGGCCCGCCGTGTCGATCGTCATCTGTTCGGATTCGACGACACAGGTGCCTGCAATCAGAAAGAACGGCTTGTCGAGGCCGACCTCGAAACCGCACAGATTCATGCTTTCTCCTGAGCGCGCGACTGCTGGTGCGCGAGCGACGCTTCGACAAACGCCTTGAAGAGCGGATGGCCGTCACGCGGCGTGGACGTGAATTCCGGGTGGAACTGAACGCCGACGAACCACGGGTGCATGTCGCGCGGCAGTTCCATCATTTCCGGCAGATCTTCAGTCGGCGTACGGGCGCTGATGATAAGGCCGCCGGCTTCGAGCTTGGGCACGTAGCCGTTATTGACTTCATAACGGTGGCGGTGACGTTCGTTCACGTCCTTGCCATAGATTTCCGAAGCGAGCGTGCCGGGCTTGATCGGGCAGCGCTGCGAGCCGAGGCGCATCGTGCCGCCCAGGTCCGAATCTTCCGTGCGCTTCTCGACCTTGCCTTCGCGGTCGGCCCATTCGGTGATGAGCGCGACGACGCGGTCCGGCGTGTCGGCGTCGAATTCCGTGCTGTTCGCGTGCTTCAGGCCCACCACGTCGCGCGCGAATTCGATCACGGCGAGCTGCATGCCGAGGCAGATGCCGAGGTACGGCACCTTCGATTCACGAGCGTACTGAATGGCCTTGATCTTGCCTTCGGTGCCGCGGCGACCGAAACCGCCCGGTACGAGAATCGCGTCGAGATGCTTGAGGCTGTCCACGCCCTGTTCGTCGATCTCTTCCGAGTCGATGTACTCGATGTTGACCTTGGTCGAGGTCTTGATCGATGCGTGACGCAGCGCTTCGATGAGCGACTTGTACGACTCGGTCAGGTCGACGTACTTGCCGACCATGCCGATCGTGACTTCGTGCTGCGGATGCTCGAGCTTCTCGACCATTTCGGCCCACATCGACAGGTCGGCGGGCTTGGCGGACAGCTTGAGTTCGTCGCAGACGATCGAGTCGAGACCCTGATCGTGCAGCATCTGCGGAATCTTGTAGATGCTGTCGGCGTCCCACACCGAAATGACGGCGTCTTCCGGCACGTTCGAGAACATCGAGATCTTCGAGCGCTCGTCGTCCGGAATGCGGCGATCGGCGCGGCACAGCAGCACGTTCGGATAGATACCGATTTCGCGCAGCTTCTGCACGCTGTGCTGCGTGGGCTTGGTCTTGAGTTCGCCGGCCGTGGCGATGAACGGCACCAGCGTGAGGTGCACGAAGCACGCGCTGTTGCGGCCAAGGCGCAGGCTCATCTGACGCGCGGCTTCGAGGAACGGCAGCGACTCGATGTCGCCGACCGTGCCGCCCACTTCAACGATCGCCACGTCGGGCTCACCGCACGTCGCGGATGCCGCGCCGCGCTCGATGAACGCCTGGATTTCGTTGGTGATGTGCGGAATGACCTGCACCGTCTTGCCGAGATAGTCGCCGCGGCGTTCCTTGCGGATCACCGATTCGTAAATCTGGCCCGTGGTGAAGTTGTTGGCCTTGCGCATCTTCGTGCTGATGAAGCGCTCATAGTGGCCGAGGTCGAGGTCGGTCTCCGCTCCGTCTTCCGTCACGAACACTTCGCCGTGTTGAAACGGGCTCATCGTGCCGGGGTCGACGTTGATGTAGGGATCAAGCTTGAGGAGGGTGACTTTCAGACCGCGCGATTCGAGGATCGCGGCGAGGGAGGCGGCGGCAATACCCTTGCCAAGGGAAGAAACTACGCCGCCGGTGACGAAAACATATTTGGTCATCGCTGGATGCTCGCGGGAAAAACGGATTATACCGTAAAGCAAGGGCTAACCCTGAATTTTGAAAGAGCATCTTGCGTGACGGGGCGCGGCGCGAATGAAGCATGTGCCGAATTGATCGTGCCCCGCCAGACGGCGGCCAGCGGGCGCGCGTCTAACCGCCGTTATCCATCGCGTAGAGCATGCGCTGCACCGCGCGCGCGGTCTCGATGGGCCGCTCCATCGGATACAGATGGCTGCCTTCGATCCACTCGAAGCGCTCGCCCGCGATGCGCCGCGTCGCACCGAGACCGACCTGCCGCACCTCCTTCGAATGCGTGCCGCCGACGAAGCTCACTGGCACCGGCGAGCCATGCGCGAGGCGCGTGCCGAAGGTGTGCGGCAGCGTACGGTAGATGAGGTATTCGGTGCGGCGATCGAAGGCGAGCGTACGCGCGCCGTCGGGCGAAGTCTGAGGAATACCGAAGTCGATGTAGTCGGACAACACGCGCTCGTCCCAGCGCGCGAACGCAGGCTTCGAGTGGAAATGGCGCCAGGCTTCGTCGCGGCTCGCCCAGCTGGTGCGGCGCGCGCGCGTGGCGGCGGCCGGCGACAAACGCTCGTCGAGCCCGGTCCACTGCGACACGCGCAGCATGCCGCTGCGCCAGCCGGCGATCACGGGCGAATCGAGCATCACCACGCCCCTCACCCACTGCGGCTTCCTGAGCGCCGCCATCAGCGAAAGATAGCCGCCGAGCGAATGACCGACGAGCCAGACCGGCTGCTCGTAGCGGCTGCCGATGTCCTCGATCAGTTGCTCGACGAGGTGCGGCCAGTCGCGCGTGACGGGATAGCGCGCGTCGTGGCCGATGCGCTCGATATAGCGCAGCTCGTAGGTGTCGCCGAGTTCGGCGAAGAAGGTGCGATAGGTCGAGGCCGGGAAGCCGTTCGCATGGGAAAAATGGATGACGTTCTTCAATCTGGGCCTGTCTCCGTTCCGTTCGTTCTTGTCGGATTGTCGTTGTCGTCGCTGTCTTGCGCGCCGGGCGGGCGGACCGCTGCCGCTCTTTGCATCGCGCCCACCGCCGCCTCTTCGGTCCGATCCGGCCGCTCCAACCGGTCCATCCAGTAACGCCGCCGCGTGTCGCGAAAGCGCTCGACCGTCAGCGCGCCGGGCGCGGCCTCGATGCGCGCCGCGCCGTCCCAATCGCTGCGCGCCAGCACGATGTGGCGCGACGCGTAGCGCGCATAGACACCCGGATAAGGATGATGAAAGCGATTGATGAAGCCTAGGGCACACCGTTTTGCCCTGAGCACCCTAACTATCTGTTTTTAAACGCATAGCCCGCGCCGGTCAGCAAACGGGTTTATTGCATTTTGAAGGAAAAACAGATGGCTTCGTTAGAGTGTGGACACAAATCGGGCACACCGGGGCGCGCCATGCAGTGCGCGAAGCCCCGCGGCCGGCGACTCTACCCGGACCAGTGGACCGTCTACGGACACGGCATCACCGCTTTCGACACGTCGCTCGATGGCGCGCTGACGATGTGGCGGCGTTGCTTTCTGCTGCAGCTGATTGACGCACACAACCGGGCGCACCCGTGACTCGCCGCGCCTTTTCACCCCACCCTTATCAGGGTCTTATCATAGACCACCAGTCGGGCGTCGAGCGTTCGAATGTGTGGGCCGGGATGGGACTCGGCAAGACCGTCAGCACCCTCACGACGCTCGAATCGCTCTACCACCTTGGCATCGAGACAATGCCCACCCTCGTCTGCGCGCCGCTGCGCGTGGCGCAGTCGACGTGGCCGGATGAGTGCGAGAAGTGGGATCACCTGAGCGGCATGGAGGTAGTGCCGATCGTGGGCGATGCGAACCGGCGCGCGATGCAGCTGCGCCGCGACGCGCCCGTATTCTCGATCAATTACGAGAACCTGCCCTGGCTGATTGACTGGTTCAAGCACAACCCGCGCCCCTGGCCATTCGGCACGATCGTGGCCGACGAATCGACGAAGCTCAAGTCGACGCGGATCTCAAACCAGAAAAGCAAGACCGGAAAGGAGTTCCTGCGCGCGGGTTCGGGCGGCAGCGTGCGCGGCCGCGCGCTCGCGCAGGTGGCGCACACGAAGGTGCGGCGCTGGACGAATCTGACCGGCACGCCGTCGCCCAATGGCCTCAAGGATCTGTGGGGCCAGCAGTGGTTCGTGGACGGTGGCCAGCGTCTCGGGCGTAGCTACACCGCGTTCGAATCCCGCTGGTTTCGCCCGATGAAGGGCGATCGGGGCTACCACGCAATGGAACCGCTCGAACACGCGCAGGAACAGATCCAGATCGCCTTGCGGGACTGCACGATTTCGCTCGACCCCGCCGACTGGTTCGATCTTGAACAGCCGATCATGCGGCCAGTCTATGTCGACCTGCCCAGCGGTGCACGGCGGCTCTATCAGGACATGGAGCGCCGGATGTTCATGGAAATCGACGAAAACCCCGTCGAAGCGTTGAACGCCGCGTCCCGCACGCTCAAATGCCTGCAGCTCGCCAACGGCGCGGCATACGTCGACGACGCCGGAAACTGGAAGGATGTGCACGATGAAAAGCTCAAGGCGCTCGAGGACATTGTCGAGGAGGCTGCTGGAATGCCTGTGCTCGTCGCTTATCACTTCAAGTCTGATCTGGCTCGGCTCACGCGCGCTTTTCCGCGCGGTCGCGTCCTCGACCAGAATCCGCAGACCATAAAGGACTGGAACGCCGGGAAGATTCCCGTGCTGTTCGCCCACCCTGCGAGCGCCGGTCACGGCCTGAACCTGCAGGACGGCGGCAACATCCTGGCCTTCTTCGGTCACTGGTGGAACCTCGAGGAGTATCAGCAGATCATCGAGCGTATTGGACCAGTCCGCCAGCTGCAGGCCGGTCATCGCCGCCCGGTGTTCATCTACCACATCATCGCGCGCGACACCGTCGACGAAGACGTGATGCTGCGCCGCGAAAGCAAACGCGAAGTGCAGGACATCCTGCTCGAGGCAATGAAACGGAGGAAGCGGTGAAACTCTATCGCACCAGCTCTGTGTGCGCGTCCATCCGGAAAGCACACAGCAGCTTCACGCACATTCACGTTCATCGCATGTACGTGAACGCCCATCCAATCCTCGTCAAAACGAACGACCTCAAGGACCTCCCCCTGTATAGCTGGGCAGAGTGGTTGAAGGAAGCGGGCGGCCAGCTCGCGCGCTGGCGCGAACATGGCGGCGTGCTGCTCAACCGCGGCCGCGCTGTGCGGACCGAAATTGCTGCTGATGCGATGGTCTTTTTCGAGTGCCCGCTCAGCGTTGCGTGGCTCGAAAGCGCGATAGTGGGTGTACGCGATCAGGTGATTGTGCCGGTGCCGCATACCTGGGCGCAACACGAACTGACCATCGATCTGCAGACCCCCGCCGAGATGGAGCTGCGCGCGCTGTGGGTTCACTGCGCCGGGCGCCGGCTGACTGATCACGAGCTCGCTGACGAAAGTGGTCTTCCGCAGCAGCACGTCATGCGCATGCGGCGCTCGTTCAAGGCGGGTGAAGAATGGGATCTGCGTGCGCGCCTCGCCCCCGAGGAACCTGGACTGCTACCGGCGTGGGGATGGGTCGGCGGTGGGCGCATTGCCACGAAACGGGAAGTGCGCGCCTCGGGGCATAAGACGGCTCTGCGGGAGATGGCGCGGCGCGGCCACATCGCGCTGTCGAAATACCACCTTTATCCTGAGCAGGAGCCTGACTGGAACGCGCTCATGAAAAAGCGCGCGCAGGCTATAGAAGATCTAGACCGGATTCGATCACTGGTTGAATCGCTTCCCGACCACCTTCAAGGCGAATGACAGTCTGCCGGATTTCTTTTATGCGAGGTGCGTTCAAATGGTAGAGCTGGTTCAACTCGACGAGTGCGTGCTCGACTTCCCGGTCCCCGCCGACACGGTGCTCACCGCCACGAAGGGAAATTGCCGCCTGGAGTTTTACCTTAGCCATAGCGGCACTGTCGCCATGGTCCATCGTGGCCAGTTTATGGAGTTCCTCAAGGCCGACAACTTTAAACGCACGGCCAAGGTCTGCGAGCTGGTTCTCAAACTGCTCGGCCGACATTCGCGAGTAGGCGGGATCGATCTTGACCTGCTCAATCGCTGCCGCGAACTGCTGGAGAGCTGGGGATGCACGGATATAACGATCCACTTCGAGCGCAGTACAGTCCAGCACTGACGCCGTCAGAAACAGATCGCCCCGGCTCTCGGTCAGGGCTTTCTGGATCTTCGCTTCGGAAATCAGACCATCGCGCATCGAACGCCTCATTTCTTTTTCCGTTCCGGCAGGCGCTTAACGGACTTGCCGTGTTCCGCGCTGACAAATTCTTTGCCCACCTTTTTCGGGATGCCCAGCTTCGAGCGCCCTTCTGCGGCCGCGTGCATGGCGCGGTTCTGCGCCTTCGATTTCATCGGCATGATGCCCTCCTAGTAGCTCAGACCCTTCGCGTAGCCCATTCGTTGCAGGTCGGGCAGTTGCTTCTTCAGGCGCCCCACCCCGATGTCCGTCCGGTAGAACGGGCTGTTGGGAATCTTTACCTTTTTGATCGCGCTGTACGCGCTGCGGCGCGCGCCCGTGATCGTCTCCCCGGTGCCTGTGGCGATCAGCACGTAATCGCCCGCCGTCACCGGTCCCGGCAGATCGACGACCTTGCCGTTCACTTCGCGCGGCGCGGTGCCGAGCATGACCTCGGAAAAATGCAGGTGCTCCATATCCTCGGCGCCGTAGATCGGGATGCCGCAGAGCTCCTTGTTCGTGATCTTCGAGTACGGAAAATCCGGCAGTGCCATCAGCACCGAAATGCACACCTCGTCCATGCGGATGCGCAGCGTGTCGCGCCCGTCGAGCTTGTCCTTCATCCACTGCGCCGGATCGCCTTCGATCAGCGCGGTCAGGTTGTGCCGGATTGGCCAGCCGTCGCGCATTGTCCACTCCAGCGGAAACGGCCCCTTGCCGTCGGTCGGGATCATGCAATTCACGTCGACGTAGCCAACGTAGCCGATATTGCGCAGGTGTTCGGTCGCGGGCGTCAGCACTTCATCGGCCAGCTTCGACTGGCGCACCACGCGCACCGTCGTCCCCATCTCGCCCGTGTTCACGCCGAGATCGCCGTTCATCAGCTTCTTGTTTTCCCAGTTCTCAACCCAGCCGCGCGACCAGCCGTCGGGGCCGAAGAAACCGCCCACGGCCATTTCGATGCCGTCGATTTTCTCCTGCAGGATGAACCCGTCCTGTTTCGCCGCCGCGCGGTATTTGTCGATCCTGTTCCAGCGCCCGAGCATGTACACCATGTCGGCAGCACTGTTTGCGACGTAGGACATTGCGCGCTCACCGTCGCCCGAAGGTTTCGAAACGAACGCTTTGCCCTCTTTCTTTACGTACGCGATCGCACTGTCGTAGTCGTGGAAGGTCTTGCCAGGGATGATGCGCATGCCGCATTCTTCCATCACCTTCTGCCCGATCTCGCGATCGAGCTCCCATTCAACGGCCGCCAGATTGCAGCCGTAGATCGGATAGCCGATACGCCGAAACGGCTCAAGCATCTCAAGGTAGCTGACGTTATCCGGGGTATAGATCAGGTCGGCCCAGCCGAGCCATTTGCGGCGCAGTTCGTCATAGTCGCGGATTTTCGGCACGAGGCCTTCGCCTGCATGCCGGTCCGTGCCGTCGGGACGCGGTTTGTCGTACCATCGGACCTGATGCCCCCACTGCTGGCAGCGCATCAGCCAGTCGAGGCAGTTGGAACCAACATCGATTGCCAGAATTCGCATGGTCGTTTTTCCTGGGAGACCACTATGAAAAACACTCTTAAAACAGCATGCGCCGCAGCTGCGTTACTGATTAGCGCGAGCACGTTTGCTAACTGCATTGGCAGCGCCAACCTGCAAACCTGTAACGATCCCAGCGGCAACACGTACACCGTCAACCGGATGGGCACGATGACCAACGTGACCGGCTACAACGCGCAGACCGGAAACAGCTGGAACCAGTCGTCCAACACCTACGGCAACACGACGCAGATCAACGGCAATGCCGCGAATGGCGCCCACTGGAACGAGACCATCCAGAACTACGGAAACGGAAACCGGGCAATCTACGGTACTGATTCGCGCGGCAACGCCTACAGCCATTACTGCACCGCCTACGGCTGCAATTAAGGACCTGGCGGACGCTGTAAAAGCATCTGCGTGACATTCGGCCCGAAGCGGTTGTACGCTGCCGCCCCGGGCGCTGTCAGCGCAGCGGTACCGCCTGCCGCGACTGTGCCAACGGGGTGCGTGAGCAGGTTTTGCATTAATGCGCGCTCGGCCGTGCCGCTCGAAGGCTGTTCTTTCATGAAGCGCTGCCCGATGTCGGCCAGCGTTCCCAGATCCCCAGCCGCACCGCGCGCCATCGCCGAGCGCCCTGCCTGATTGCGAGTCACTGCGCCGAGCAGCGCTGCAGGGGCGATATTGCCCGTTGGGGATTTCGCAACGAGCGGCTCGAGCGTCTTTCCGACGGCGTACTGGCGGCGCGCGGTGTTGTAGCGCGCGAGCTCTTCCGCATTTAGCTGCGAGATAAACTGATCCTGCAGGTCATCCTGCAGACCGCTCAGTGCATTGCGCAGATCGCCATTCTGCGTATTACGGATACGCGTGTTCAGATTCGTGTTGATCTTGCGGAAGGCCTCGCCAGAGAGCTGACCGCCTTTCGCCTTGTCCGAAATCTCGTTGACCACGCTGGTAACGACCTTTTCCACGTCACCGGTCTCGTACTTCTGCGCGGCGTCGACGTGCCCGGCCAGTTTGTTCACCAGGCTTTCATCGAACGGCACACTTTTGGACGACGCGATATCGCCGATGGTTTGCCCCGAGCGATTCATCGCGTCGTTGAAAGCCTTTCGCGTGAGCTTGTCGCCTTCCCCGCCAATTGCCTGCACCAGATGCGAGTTGAAAACGCTCTGGTTGTGCTCGCGCACCGTCTTTCCGACGAAGGGATTATCCTGCGCGAGTTCACCTGCCTGACGGGCGTATTTATTGCCATAGACCATATCCGGCGTGAGCCGAAAACCCATGTTGTGCGCCTGGCGCGCCAGCTGCAACGTACCGGGATCAACATCAGGGAGCGCGCTGGATACCGCGCGCGCCGCTCCGCGCCCGACAGCATTCGCGCCGGCACGCGCGGCGCCTGCAGCGCCCTCGCCTGTGGCCAGCACGCCGCGCGGCACCTCGGGGATACGCGCGATCATTGGCCCTTCGACAGGTAGACCCTGCAGGCGGCTCGCGTCGAGCGCGCGCCCGGCCGTGTCGAGCATCTCGCGCCCGGCCTGCGTGCGCGGCTGGTAGGTCAGCTTGTCCGCCAGTTCGACGCCCGCTTTATCGCCCTCACGAATACCCTGCTGCGTGCCGTATTTCCCGCTCGCGAGCGTCTTGCCGACGCCATACACTGCACCGATCGGCGCGGCGAGTGCGCCGGTGACCGCCGAAAGTCCGGCCTCACCGATGCCGAGGATTTTGTTAGCGATGCCGTCGGCGTGCTGCGGCGTCAGGCCCGCTGCCGATCCCGTATCGCCCGGAAGACGATCGAGAGGCGCGACAGAGCGGCCTTGCGCTGCCGGTGCAGCGCTTCCAGCTGAGCCAAGTCGTTGCTGGAGAATCCCGAACGCCTGCTCCTTCGTAGCGCCGTCAGGCCCCTGGACGTCATAGGTTTTCCCGTCCGGAGAAGTGAACGTAAAGGTCGGCATGTCAGTGCTCCGTCACAGACCATCCGGCCGGCAAACCGCCACCCGGAGGCGGTGGATTCGCCATCGGCTTGCCGCGCGTCACAGCTTCGCGAAACTCGCTGCGCACCTTGCCCGGCGATTGCTGGGCTGCTGCCATCTCACGTTTCATCATGCCGATCACGGCCTGATATTGCTCCGGCGTCTGCGCGGTGTTCAGCATTTCGCGCGCGTGCTCCTTGTCGCTTACCGTCGGCGTGCCGCTGGGCGACACCGCGCGCGCGTACGCATTAATTAATGAATTCGTGGCTGCGCCGAACGCAACGACCTTCGGATCGCCGGTGTTCGACTGGTAGGCCTGCAGCGCCTTGTTAGCGGGCACGAACTGGCTGCGCGGCACCTGCTGGGACGCTGTCGACGCGATGTCGGCGAACTGGTCGGCCTCGTTCACGGCCATACCGGCCTGCGCCGTACGCGTGCCGAGCGCGCGTTCGCCGGACTTCACGCCCTCAAACTCAGCAACGGCCGCTGCGAGATCCGCGCCGGTCATGCCGTTGGCCTGCGCCTGCTTGCGAACCTCGTTGCGCAACGCCACGAGGTTTTTTGAGCCCTGTGCACCACGCCCAAGGTTCTGCAGCACGGTCCGGTCACCGGCCATATACTGCTGCGCCATGAATTTCAGGTCATCCGGATCGAGCGTAGCATTCGGATCGCCCTGCGTGCGCGCATTCAGCGACTCACGGCGCAGTTGCAGCATCTGTTGCTGGATACCGAGTGAATCCTGATGCGCCTGCATGCGATCGGCGCGGTTGGCGGCGTTATCTTCGGCACGCTGACGCAACGAGTCGTAGCGTTCCTGCAGCTGCGCCATCTGCAGCTCGCGCGTGAATTGCTGCTGCATCTGAGCGGCCTGCGCTTTTGCCTGCGAGTCGAGGATCGGCATGAGTTGTCCGAGCCCCGCCATCAGATCGGCGCCAGACAATCCTTGATCCTTGAGCACCTTGATTGCGCTCTCGAGCGTGAGCGGACCTGACGATGGCTGCTGCTGTGGTGCGGCCGTCATCGGCGGTGCGGACAGCTGCGGCGCGGTACCCTGCGCAGGCGAGCCTCCCGTCGGCATTGCGCGAAAAGGCGGCAACGGAGGCTTAACACCACCGGGTGCCGGGCCCATACCGGGCAATGGAACACCGCCCCCTTGAGATTGCGCGGGCTGGGAAGCCTGACCCGGCATCGGTGCCTGGGGAGGCGGCGGCATTTGTGCCGGCTGGCCTTGGGCAAGCAGTTGCGGCAGTGCATTGCCTGCCGCAGCGAGCGCGGCCTGCTGTCGCTGCCGATCGGTCTGCGCCTGCTGGAACTGCGCGAGCTGAATCTGCTGGTACTGGCGATTCATCGCCTGCTGCTGCGCGGCCTGCGCGCCTTCCATCGCAGCAAGGTAGTAATTGACCGGCTGTGCCATCGTTCACCTCACATCGTGAACCCGTACGAATTGCCACCACCCGAGTAATACGGACTGGACGTGAACGCACCACTAAAGTCTCCGCTGCCGTAAGAACCCGTTGTGCCACTAAACAGATTGCTCAGGCTTCCCGCGTTCTGGTAAGCGGTGCCCAGACCGCCAAGCGCGCTCGAAACGGTCGACCCGAGACTTTGCGCATTCGTGGTGCTGTTCTGATACGGCAACGATTGCGCGCCCGTGCCGTAATTCATGTACGGGATAATCTGGCTCTGGATACTCTCAGCAGGGCCGTAGAGGTTCGAATTCAGATAGGAGCCGTAGGTGCTGGCGAGATTGCCGGGCGTGGCGGCGGTCGACTGCGCGGTGCTGTACGGCAGCGATCCAGAGAGCAGCGCGTAACCGGGTGCGGCCTCCGCCTGCGAGCTGGCGAGCTGGCCATAATTACCGGCCGTGGTTGCGGCGCCCGTGTAGGCGGACAGTCCCTGCGTCGCGCGCGAAAGCAGATTGTTCTGCCAGTCGATATTGAAATTCGACATGGCCTGATTAGCCACGCCCGCGCCTGCTGCAGACGAGCCGAGGCCATACATCGAGTTCGTGGCCCCCGTCTGATCCTGCAGTTGCTGCGCCGTGCGGTTATAGAGCGCGTTCTGCGGGTCCAGTGCGAGGTTGTAGACGTTCTGCCCCGCAGCAAGGAGGCTGTTCTGCGTCCCCGTATTCTGCTGAGCCTGATTGTTCAGATAGCTCGCAAGACCGGCGTAGGTGCCTGCGGCCGAATTTGCCGCCGTCTGGTAACCCGGCGCATATTGATTCGCGGCGTTGATGCCCGCCTGCTCGGAGCCCAGCGCAATCTGGTTCTGGGAGTTGGCGTTGGCGTAATAGCTGTTCTGGAGGCTGTCCAGCAAGCCCTGCCACGTCTGGTCGGCTGTGCCGAGGCCGGTGGGCACATAATAGGACGTGCCACCCGATGTCGATGGCGACATGGCACTCGATACGGCCGCGCCCGCTGCGCTGCCCAGAACTCCGGCTGCTACACCCCACGGCATGGCTCACCCCTTTGTCAGAATTTCCGGATCCGCGACGTTCTCTGCGTGGATACAAAGCCAGGTCAGGTCCGTAATCGCCTGTATCCTATGTTTTTTTCCTGCCTTGACCTCGAGCATGCAGGGCCCATGCAGCACGCTCAGCTCACCATCGATATCAATCAGCGCGCTACCATTCGAGAGGTAACTGAGGTGGTCGTAATCATGGACGTGCTTCTCGACCTCCTGCCCCGCCAGCAAACTTTGCTCGCGCGCGTAGACGCCCCCCGCCGAGAAGTGATGGAGGATCATCGCTCGCACCGAATGCAGATGACGAGCGTAGTGCGGTCGGTATCGCCCTCGTTCACGACTTCATGCTCTTTCGTATTGTCGAAATACCAAACTTCACCCGGCGCCATCGCGACGCGCTCATCTTCAACGCGATTCCAGCATTGCGGATTCGATTCGAGCACGACGTAAAGCTTCGTGTTGTAGTGGTGCACGTGCCAGTTATCGTCGCAATGCGGTTTCACGCTACCGCCTGGCGGAATCTTCGTGATCATGACGCCGCCCAGGCGCGTGCCTTCCACTCGCGCCATCAAACCGAACACGATAGGCCGTACCTGAGGCAAGGCATACCATTCCGGATAGAACACGGCGTCGTGCGGCTCGTTGAATCCGGAATAGTCGCCCTTCGCCTTGAAGGGCTTCTCGTCGTTGTAACGCAGCCAGATATCTGACACGCCGTGATGCGGTGAATCTTCGGGCGCGGTGCGCGCGGTGCGACGGTTCCACAGATTCGGCTGACGCGCGAGCGCGAGCAGCAGGGGCGCGGTATCGATCCCCGCGGCGATACGAACAAGATTCCTCACGAAGCCCCCTTGATTCGCTCGGCCACGTGCAAACCGCCGAGACCGAGCATGCCCAGCGTGAGCGTCGACAGCTCGCTCAGGTCCATCACCGGCAGATTCACGGGATGGCCGATAACCGCAGCTACAGCGTTGGTGAGCGGTTGCAGGACAAAATTCCAGGCATAGCCCGCCACGCACACCCAGCCCATACCGCCGCGCCAGTGTTGCAACGGGTCGGTACTTTGCGCTTCGGCCTGATTGATACTCATCTGGCCTTGCACCATCGCCAGCACCGCTGCCAGCTGCTGCTGCTCCTGCTGCGTCTTGTCCGGCCAGATTCGTTCGACGATGCTCGAGGCCAGATCAAGGCCTGCGGTAATCGGGTCAAGTGCCATCGTTGGCTCCTAGTGCGGCCTTTGCCAGTTTCCAGAGTGCGAGCCGGTCTTGCAGGCCATTCAGACCACCGTTTATGCGCTTCGTGATCGTGGTGAAATCGCCCTGTTCAGCCAGTTGGCTAAGCCCGTGGCTGGTCCAGAACCATGCGGCGGACAACGAAGCGTTTCCTGGCTCTTCAAGCAGCTCTGGATGGGAAATGAGATCAATGCCAAGTGCGCTCGCACAGCGCCGGTAATTCGCCCGGCCTGTCACCTGAATCAAGCCTCGCCCACGAAACCGGAATCCGTCTCCCCGCTCGGTGTTCCCGAGTTCGGTTGCTTTTTCCGATTGCGGCTCATAGAGCTGCTGGGTTTTCGTCGGCCCCCATAGCTCCCGCACATATACAAGCCGGCCAGATTCGTGGCCCACCTGCGCAATGAACGCTGCCTGACTGACCATCCCCTCGATCGAATAGAGCGCCATCGCAGCGCTCAAGGGGTCCGCCCATATACGCGCGCGCGCCATCGGCACGTTCAGGCAGGCGGCCAGAACTTCGGGCGTCATACTTTGCCGATAGCCTGCAGGATTTCCTGCACCTTGTCGGTCGTAGCCTTCGCGGCGTCTTCGACGATCGTGGTCAGCGTGGCCTCGAGCGTCGAAAGGCTCTGCGCCTTGCCGTGCAGATCGACGAGCGCGGCGAGCTTCTCGGGGATCGAGCGAGCGTCCGTCACGATTGCGTTGAACTCGCTTTCGATACTGGTCCAGATGCTCATGGTGTTCTCCTAAAGAAACTTTCTGAACCCGCCTCCCGCGCCGTACACAGCGAGCAGGATCAGGGCATAAAGCATGGCCTTCCACGCCATGCCCAGCACGCCGCGGCCCACGTTGAGCTGAAATCGCTGCGTGATGCCTGCTTCGATTTCACGTGCGATGGCCTTGACATCGGCGTCCGTCAATGTGCGGTTATCGTCCATTCTTTTCCCCGTGATTTGAAGATTCGAGGCGATCAGCCTCGTGCGGCACGTTCTTTATTTCTTTCGCGGCCCGGTTAGCGTTCAGCACAGCGTTGTTCAAAACGTCCTGCCGGGTCACAACTTCATTGCGCATGGACTCCGTCGCAGCCTGGACGCCCCGAATGTGACGTCCGTTTTCGACCAGCATGATCGGGAGCCAGCGCATCGAGCAGTCGAACTGGTCAACAGGCTGACCGGTTTGCGGATGCATACCGAGCATATGCGTCCAGAACATGCAGTCACCCTCAATGCACGATTTTTTAATAAGGGGGCACTTTTTCATGATTTTTGTGCTACGCACATGGTGATGTATTGCCACGTGGTGGTGATGGTGTGGGCGTGGGCGCCACTACCACCCGTGTTCTGGAGGTTCGCAGCGCCGTTGTTCACTGAAATGCCCGTTGTTGCTGCGGCAGTCGTGGAATAAGCGGCGTAGGCACCACCCGTCGACGCCACGTTTGCATTGCTGGCGTTTGTAAGAAAGGCACCCGCCGGCGGGGTGTGCGTGTGCCCGGGGTCCGTGATCCCATGGCTGTGACCCGCATCGGTATGGCTATGCCCCGGCATTTCGCCAATGGTCAGCGTGTGATTGTCCGCTGCCCATCCGGAATAGCAGAACGACGTGTAGCCCGCGCCGGTTGATACGATCGTGCCCCCACCCGTTGCTGAATACAGGCAGGTATGGTTGGTGATCGATGTATCGATAGCCCAGCCGCTCGGTGCAGCGGCCTGATGGAATGCCATCCGCGTGCCCGAGGGCGCGGTGAGCGTACCCAGCGGATTCGCGTTCGAATTGACCTGATTCACGATGTAATTCAGATCCGCCATAACCTGTGAAGCATCGGCCGTGGTTCCGTTCTGAAGGTTGTCCGGCAGCGTTCCGATGATTGCCATGGCTTACCCCTGATTCATGTAGCCGGTGTCGGCGTAGCGGGCGAAAAAAGTCCCGATTGACAGACTGTTCGATGACGCGGCGGAGACGTCGATCGCCATTTTCTGGAACACCAGCGGTGCCGCCCACGGAATGCTATAGACGTGAGGAATGCTGATATTCGTGTTCCACTGGCCTTGCCCCCATATAAAGCTGCCCCAGAGCGAACCGCGCACCGGCGTGACCACAAAGGTGGAACCGAGCGTCGACAGCTGGTCATCCAGTGCCGTGAGGTTGTAATTGACCGACGCGCCTGACGATGCGAGCTCAATCGTGGACTCGACGACCTGAACCTGTGCCATGTGCGCCGTTTTCGGAAACGACGACGAACGCAGGTGGCTGGTGATCTGCGCGCCAGCATCGTTATAGACGCTATTCGACGAAGGGATCGACGCGCTCGTAAACAGCGCGGCCCCCTGAGCAGCGCTGGACAGCAGAAATTGATTGCCGTACTGCGCGGCGCAGTCGTACGTGAACGTGTGCGGCCCCGTCCACCGCTTGCGCCGGATGTCGTACCAGTAGTCATTCGTCGCCGCCTGCCCCTGAACAAGCGTCGGTACGCATACGCGATAGACGTTGCCTGAAAACGCGGCGCTGATCCGGCTCGGCACAGTGGCATTCTGAAAAGGCACCTGCAGATCGGCGGGATAATCAGTTCCCGGACGGCTCGACAGTGGAACCAACGTGCCAAGGAAATTCAGGATATACGGGGCGTCCTGTCCAGCGAAAAAGATTCCGAACGGTCCTTGCACAACGCTACGCGGTGCGATGCACCCGGTCGTGAGCGAAATGTAGTTCAGTGCAAGATTGCTGGTCGCTGTGTCGCCCGTGATCTGCCATACCTGCGAACCCTTGAATGCAACGAGTGCGCCGATCACACCGGCGGAAACCGTCTGTACTGGAAGGCCTGAAAACACCGTGATCGGCGTTGTATCCCCAAGCGTTACCGACTGGCTCGCATTCGTTCGCGTGGTTGGCACCAGCACATCGCTGTAATAGGCTACGTTGCCGACTGCGAAGTACGCGCGGTTATTGAAGTTCGCTACCGCCGCTGGCACCGCCGGAAGAGGATTTGTCGCGAGATTCGCCGCGCTCCATGCGGGCGCGGCAGGGTTGCTGATGTCGATCACGCCGAAGAAGTTTGACCCGACGCCGGAAAAACCCGGATGCGTGACGATTATCTTCGTGCTGACAACGGCCATGGTAGGCGGTGTCCACGGGCCGCTTGTTGCAGGCGATGCAGGCGTGTTCGCCGCCGTAACGCCGCTGATGGTGATAAAGCTGTTCGACGCGATGTTATACGCAAAAGGTTCATCCTGCCCGGTGTTACGCCCACTCGAGACCATTCCATAGGCAATCGTCCCGATGACGAGAAACACCGAAACAAAGGTCGGGGTCGTGAAACTGGAGAAGGTCGTATCAGCGGTCCCTACGCCCGGTCGAGAAACAACGATCTCGGGATTGCCTTGATCGAAAACGAGATTGGAGAGCAGCTGGCACGCGCCTGCGAACGCATCAGTCGAATCGTATGCATCGCACAGGCCTTTCGGCGTGAAGCGGACAGGCTTGCCATTGCGAATTGCCATGGCCGCCTCCTAGTCCGTGATTTTCGTCGGCTTGAGCGTGCGGTTCGTATGAAAACGCCGCGGATCGAGACGTACAGATTTGACGACCTGCTGCTCGTCACCTTCCATGATGAGATGCGTACGCAGCATTGCTTCGCATTGAGCGCGCCAGGACTCCTGACGCGTGTCGTCCGACTCTCCCATCAGCTCGACAGCGGTCGCCTTGATCAGATACTGCTGGTCGGGAAACCATGGAATCACGGTCGACGTTTCAGGCGTCTGGATATCCGGCTGCTTGACCATGTACCGATGCGTCAGCGAGATCTGTCCCGATGACTGCGGGTAGATGAAAAGCTGCCCCGCCGAGCTGTTGGCCTGTGCTGTCGTTTCATCGTACAGCAGGGTCATGAACTCGTACGGGTAGTTCGCAATGGAAGGATCCTTGAATTCCTGATCCCACTCTTCCGGCGAGATGGGGTAGAGAAAGTACGGCAGGTTGTTCTGCAGGAAGAACAGGTCGTACGTGCGCAGATAATTCAAAGGCAACGTGAACGGGCCATAATTGTTCGCCTGCACAACGACCTGTTCGACGGTCCGATTGATCTTCAGATCACGATGGAGCCACAGGTCCTCCAGGACCATGTTCAGATAGATACCGCCCTGCTGCGTGAAGCCGGGGCATTTGGCGATGGCGCATGCGCGCGCCACAATCTGTTGGGCCTGGAGGTATGCCACATCAACCTGCCTTGCGAACTTCCGCGATCCGCGCTTGTGCCTTGGCGAGCTCTTCTTCGATCTTCTTGATCTGGATCGGGTAGTTCTTGACGTTGGCCTGTTCCTGACTCGGCAGCGATTTCGGTGCTTTTTTCTGGCGCTCGAGCAGATCGGCATACGCGCGCTCGAGATCGAGTTTCGCGGTTTCCATCATGCGCACTTTTTCTTCGAGAACCGGGATCTCGAGAATGTGCTGCTGGCGGATCAGCGCTTCGCGGCACACGTCCATACGGTCATCGAGTGACGCACGCGATTCGTCGCCGTAGATATAACCACTCACCGAAAGCTGCGCACCATTCGGTGCAGGCAGCGTAAGCGAAAAGTTACCGATGACAGCATTGGTCGCAGCCGTAGCTTCCTGGGAGGCTTGCGTATTTTCGGACATGATTTTCCTTATTGATATGCCCAATTGGGCGCTGCGCCACCGCCGAGAACCTTGTTCTGGGCCTTGCGGTAGGGATCGAACTTGTTACCGTTGATGTCGTTCTCGTGAATCCACGTACGCGCGACGATCTCCTTCACCGTGCGCAACGTGTCCGTATCGAACTTGTACGTCTCGCCGTGCATATACGGCTTGCCATTCATCAGCACCTGCACGCCACCGCACGGCGCAAGGTCGATGCGATACCACCACAGGTCTTTGCCGTCTTCGGTCTTGCCCGCGAAACGCTCGATAACGCTGCTCGTGAGCAGCGCGTTCTGCGCCTGCGCGGACAGACGCGCCGATTCTTCTTCGGCAAGATTCTTGGCCGCGGTCGACTTTTCGAGAGCAGCTTCGAGCGACTTGATCCGCTCGCGCAACTGTTCGGGCGTTTCTTGCGGCGTCTCGTCGCCGATCAACTCGGCGGCGGCCTGGTCTTTCAGTTCGGACGGGGTGCGCGGGGGCATTAATCAGCTCCTTACGGCGTCGTGATCGTGCCGCCCTGATAACCCGGCGCGAATGCTGAGCCGCATTCCACGCGAGCCAGGAAGGCCGAATTCAGCAGGATCGAGCCGTAGAAAACCTTCCACGACACGACACGGGTTTGATTCAGCGGGTCCGACTTGTCGGCGCCGGTCAGATAATGGAACTCGGGGTTTTCGAGCAGCACCTGACCGTAGCTGTGGTTGCCGATGAAGATCGTCGGGAACACCGACACGCCATTCGCGGGCGCGGCCGGCGGCGTCTGCGTCACGCCGATGCCGGTGAGCGTCACGGTCTGGCCCGGCTGCAGCTGCGTGGCCTGGCCGGCGAGCACGCCGGTAACAGGCACGCCCGTACCGATGGCCGTCGCGAGGTTCGAGGGGTTCGCGGTCGTTCCGATGTACACGTTGAAAACGTAGTTCGGGAACGACGGGAGAGTGACCGAGATCGACCCTGTCGGGCCCGTCACGCTCATCGAGCTGGAGACCTGGTAGATCGTCTGCTCGACTGACGTCAGCGCCGGCGATGCCGTGACCTGGATGTAGTACGTGCCCGTCGCGAGCTGGCCGCCCGACGTCGAAGCCGTACCGTTGATCTGCGGGCCGCCCGTCCAGTACGGCATCATGTTCGTTTCGACGTAGCGCACGCCACCGAACGCGCCGAGCTCGTTGTTGTAGAGCCGATTCACGTCGCTGTACGCCCACGCCTGCTGCACCGACGAGTTCTCGCGCATGTCCTGCGCCGAGAGCGGGTGAATCAGTGCGACGTAGTGCTGCGCGACAGCCGGCGAGCGCGACGGATCGCGATACGCGCCCGCTTCGATCATCATGTCTTCGCGCTCGTCACCGTTGAAACGGGGCACACCGTACGTGAGCATCGAGCCGAAGATGCGATTCGATTCGTGCGGCGACATAACGTCGGACGCGACGATTGAGGCGCGGTTCGCAACGCCCTGCGAGTAGTTCACCTGCGGCGCGGAGAGCAGCGTGTTGAGCGTATTGCGCTCGAGCGTTTCCGGAAGCTGCAGGGCGACAAGCTCGCACGCCTGCTGGAAGAGCGGGTGCTTGATCGTGAGGTTCGCGACGTCGGTAATGATCACGCGATCGCCCCACTGCTGCGCGGTGGCCGAAACCTGCTGCAGCGTCATTGCTTCACCCGGAGGCGCAACACCTTCCTGCAGCGGAGCGTACGGCAAGGGCAGGCGCTGGTAGCGCGACGCGGTGTAGGTCGTGCCGCGATTCGTGTCGAGCTTGAGCGGCTTGCCGAACTGGTACGCGACCAGCTGGCGGCGTGCGAGCGGCTCAACTTCTTCCTGAATGTACGCTTCAACGTCGGCCGTGAAGCTCGACGATTGATTCGTCACCCCCGGGCACACCAGACCCAGCAAAAGGGCCAATTTGGTCGAGATGATCATGTTTTCCTCTTCTGCTGGTCAAATCTGCACGTTCTCAAGCCGCGAACGCAGCTTGTCGCGATCTGTAGCGCCGCGGCCGCGCGTGGGCACATCGGCGCGAGCATTCGCTCCCGGCGAACGGCCGCGCGGCACGTCAGCGGCGGGAGCTTTGGCACGGGCTTTCGCCTTGAGCTTGCCTTCGGCGATGTCCTTGCCGAGCATGTAGAAATAAACGGCCTCGCGCGAGGCATTGCGCCCTTGCGCGCGTTCAGCCTGCACGGCTTCCTCGACGCGATCGGCGTAGCGCGCGCGGCGGGGGTCACTCGTGGCGCCCGCCTGGAATTGCGTGCGATCGGCCATGTCCTGCGCCTGGAACATCGCGCGGCGTGCTTCCTGCTGGGTTGCACGCAGCGTGCGATTCGCCTGGATCTGCCAGCGTTCCATGTCGCTGGTATCGGGGCTGCGCAGGCGCTCTTCTTCGCGATCGAATTCGGGATCGGCTACCGGCGTGGCGGGCGCGCGACTGTGGTCGACTGCGCGGCCGCGGCGTTCGACTTCAGCTTCCAGACGAGCCAGGCGATCAGCATCAGTGCCGCGAGACGCCGAAGCGGGAGGGGTGTCATCGACGAAATCGATTTCCAGATCGTCGAGGTCTCCGCCGGGATCGCCGCCACCAGCATCACCAGATGCGGCGGGATCGCCGCCACCATCTGCAGGATCGGAAGGGGGATCTCCACCGTCGTCGACGCCAGGAAAAAGCAGGCCGAGAAGTCGCTTGAGAAGTGCGCTCATATCGCCTCGATCAGGATTGCGTGCCGGTGCCAACCGACTGAATCGTTGCCGTCGTCGCGCCGGTGATCGTGACGATGAAGTCGCGCCACGTGTTCTGCGCAACCGATTGCGTGCCGTTGAGGGTCCAGCCGGTGTTCGTGGTGAGCGTCCAGGCGAACGCGCCGGACGAACTGTTGATCACGCGCAGCTGGAAACTGAGGCCAACCGGTGCGTTCTGCACCACCGTCGGCAGCTGCGCGATCAATGATGCGACGGTAGGCAACTGCGCGTTCGCAGCGGCAGTGAGTGTGCCGGTCAGATTCAGGAAGTTTTGCGCGGCACCAGCGACCTGCGCCGGCGCGAGCGTGAACCCCGCCGTGTTCGTGGCCGCGTTGTAGCCGGTTTCCTGAAACGGATTCATGCCCAGAATCGCGTTGCTCAAGCCGATCTGATCGGGCATGGCGCCGTTGTCGGGGATGTTCGGTTGATTACCGGCGCCGACTGCGGGGAACAGCGCGACGATCAATGCGGCGAGTCGATTTTTACGCACAATGCTCTCCTGAGGATTGCGAGATTTGTACAAATATTTCCTGACCCGGACAATCGTTACGGCGCAATAGCTGTTTCGTAGTACGACTGCACCACCATTGCCGTAGCCGGTCCGCTCGCGTAGAAAAGCCGCTTTGTCCCTGCAGCGATGACGTTGGTACCTACGAATGTCGTGGCGGAATCGCCCTCGAGTGTGAGCGGGTACGGGGTGGGGTTCGCGACGCTGAACGCCCATGACGCGCTCTCCGTGCCCAGCGTTGGGTAATACGCTGCCATGTTCGCAGCCCCCGGGAACTGATCCGTAGTAGCTGCGGTGAGCCCGGTTCGAATGAAATCACCGCTGCCCAGATCGCTTGCCTGAATCGAGTAAGCGCCGGCCTGATCGATAAGATTGGGTGCAACGAAGCTCATCACGTTCTCCCGTTAGCTGAATTCCCAGACGATCACGAGCCCGGCAGAGCCGGCGCTCCCCGCATACGGTCCGCTGCTTGCATTCACGACGACGCCCCCGCCGCCTGCGCCGAAACCAGTTGCCGCAGCAGGGTTGGCATTGATTTTTGACTGTGCACCGGCGCCGTAGATAGAACTGCCGCCAACTCCATACACAGCGTAGTTCGTCGCATTTCCGTAATTTGTCGAAGTCGCGTTCTGTCCCGACACATTGACGATCGTTCCGCCACTGGCCGCCCCGCCAGCGCCCCCGGTCTGATTGGCCGGCCCGGCACCGGCCGTTGCGACGCCGAGACCACCGCCACCACCGGACGCTGTGAGCGTGCCAAAAGACGTACTGCCGCCCGTGCCACCACTTGTTCCCGAAGTTGTGCCCGCGGTGCCTGCAGTGCCGATCGTTACCGTGACGCCACTGAACCCGCTAGTCAGCCTGCTGACGATATAACCGCCCGCACCCCCGCACTGGCTGGCGGATCCCTGACTCGCGCCCATCGCAACGATCCCACCGCCGCCACCGCCCGCGCCGAGCACCTCCACGATTACGCTGTTCGTGCCGGTATCGGGCGTGTAAGTGCCGCTTGCCGTGAACACCTGAACGCCGATGAGCCGCCCCGGGAATCCGGTAAGCGTGCCGGTGGCGCTCAGATTCGTGAACGACCCCGCTGCGGGTGTTGTGCCGCCAATCGCAGGTGGGGAAGCCAGATACGATGAGAAGCCAGCACCGCTTACCGTGCTGCTGGCGGAAAGAGTGGTAGCGCCGATAGCACTGCTGGTGACGGTACCGCCGGTAATAGCAGCACCGGAGATGCTCGGCGCGGTTCCAAACACCAGAGATCCGCTGCCGGTCTCATCCGAAATCACGCTGGCGAGTTGGGCCGATGTAGTCGCGGCAAACTGCGCAAGCGTCCCCGTCGTCAGCGCGAAAGAACCTGCGCACGTGAAACCAGTGCCGCTTGCGTATTGAAGCGCACTACCGGCGGTGTTGCAGCTCGGTATGGCGACGGCGGTGGGCGACGCACTGGCCGCCGTGACGTTCGCAACGACCGTATTTGCAGCCTGTGCAGCGAGGTTTGTGAGGCCCACCTTTCCCGTCGCGGTAAAGGTGCCAACGACCGTCAGGTTGTTGTAGGTGGGTGATGGATAGCTCTGCCCGAATGCAATCGAGCAGAACAGCAGAATCGGAAAAAGGATCAGTTTTTTCATGATTGGGCCAGAGTTCCGCCGTTATTCCAGAGCACGCCAGCCTGCGCCGGCAATGTGGTGGGGAGACTGTTGAACCACGCGAACATTGCGGCTGCGAACTGGGGACTCGCGCCGTTACCAAGCTCGTTAAGCGCAACTGTCGTCTGCTGCGCGAGCGAATTCACGGCCGCCTGAATCGTCTCCGGCGGCGCATCCTTGCCTTCTGCGCGTATAAACGGCGGGACAATCCGGAATGCATCAGCCATGAAGCGCCTCCAGTCGATCGCGCGCGCTGGGATAGCCCGGTCCGGCGGGCAACCCGATGCGCTTGGCCAGAAAGACCTGCATTCCGACGAGATGCCCCTCGCTCACCGCGTGCTGGTCTGCTTCGTACTCCTGCGCTTTGCACATCTGCAAAAATCCATCGAGATCACGTAGCGCGCGCAAGGTGATAACCCAGCTGAGACGCTTGAGCGCGTGACGCTTTGCGATGTGCCCGCGCTCGTGCGCAAGCACCGCTGCTTTCTCCTGCGGGGACAGAAAGCGGAAACCCGGGCCGGTACGGATCGTGCCCCACGGTGTGCAGCGCGCGATGAAATCTTTTTTCATCGTGGCGCCTGCATGGGGGATGCGAGCTGGTCCGGATGGATCATGCCGGGGGGGCCTTGCGGACGCGGCATGCCAGGCTGTGCGCCCTGTCGAGGAGTCCCCGCCACGCCCGGCCCTGCGCCGCCCGGGACGCCTGGTTGTCCCTGCGGCTTCGGCATCTGCGCCTGCGACTTCGCCTGCATTGCCTGCTGGTGCTGCTGGATATGCGCGCGGAACAGGCCGCCCGGGTCTCCGGTCATCTGCGCACCCGCAAGATGTGCCTGAATGTGCCGGCGGTCGTCATCGGCCTGATGCACTTCGGCTGCGAGGCCGTTGTGCATCATGAGGTTTTCGTCTTCCGGCTCGACGTGGAACATGTTGCGTTCGTCGATCAGTACGCGCGGCGCGACCTCCGGTCCGAAAATCTGCTCCGTCCCGTATTCGAGGATCGGGCCGATGTTCAAACGCCGCCCGTCGAGCTGTTGCGGTGGGATGCCGCGCAGCACGTTCATCCACGCGATCATCTGCTGCATGCGCTGGAGATTCTGCTGGTACGACGTGCCGCACCAGCGGAAGAAATAGCGCTCACCAAAGGCCTGCACAGGGATCGTCTGCAGGTTGGCGCGTACGCCCACTTCGCCGAGGATTTCGACGGTCAGCTCTTCGGTACGGAACTGCCGGTCAAGTTCGAACATCCATTCGAGCAGCGGATTGAGCATCACCTCTTCGTAACGCTCGGCGTGATCGATGATGTTCGATTCCTGCGCCTGCGCCATGGCGGCCATCTGCGCCTGGTTTTTGCGGCCCTGTGGCGCCTTGCCGAGCATGGCGTCGTTCACGTCCATCGACTCGTTGATCTGCGCTTTCAGGTTCTCGCACAGCGGGATGGCGTCCTTGTAGATCGCCGGGAAGTTCGCGAATTTCGTCTTGTTCGGATCGGTGAGCCACACCGCGGCGAGCCCCACCACCATCGACTGATAGTTCGGGTTCGATACCGGGTCGACCATCGTGATCGGCAGCAGGCTGTATTGCGCCGAATCCTGCCCCATGTTCCAGAAGTCGTTCAGGTTCCACTGCAGGAACTTGACCGGTTCGATCATTGAGACGCCGAAGGCGGAACCCTGGATGCGCTCGATCGGCGCGGACAGAATGGGCCGCTTACCAGACCAAAATGGATTGCGGATAATGCCAAGAATTTCATCCTGACCTGCGTAATAGACGAAACACGGCTCCTTGCCGTTGCCGAGGTCAAGATTCGTGTGGACTTCATAGATCAACGCGTATTTGTAGGTGCCTTCGGTGCGCACACCCGCGTCGCCGGTACGCTTTTTCGGTGCGACGTACTTCTCCCGGCCCTTGCTCGGCTGCGCCATGCGCTCGATGATGTCCTTCGCCGTGTGTCCGACGAATACCCCTTCCTCGACGAACTGCTCGAGCATGTCCTGCGACATGCGCAGCTTGATCGCGGTCGCGGTCGCTTTCTGGATATCGTTGCAGGTCGGCGGATACACCGCCAGATCTTCCGTGGCGAACGGCACGACGTCCGGGCCTTCCTCGGTGACTTCCTTCTGCTCTTTTTCCCAGTCCCAGTCCTCGTCATCGGCCGTGACGTCTTCGACCTCGCCGCCCAGCTCGTGGTCTTCGAGAATCGGTGGTTTCTTGACGAGCTCGGTAATGCGCCGGTAAGTGCGCGTCCAGTCGATGTACAGGTTCCACTGCCCCGTCACGTCACCCGCGAGCAGATCCGCGCGCACCACGTCTTTCAGGTTCGCACTGCGGATGTAATGCTCGAGCAGGCTGATCTGAGCGAACGGAATGTTGCCGTCCGGGCCAACCGCGCCGACGTGCTTGTGATTGACGGGAAAGAGCTGCTTGAGCGTGCGCTTCATGCGCGCCTTGATGGCATTGCGCACAGCGGGGATATAGCACTGCGAGTTGCCCGAGTATTGCTGGTTTTCATCGGGCTGCGCATTGAAGATGGACCAGTATTCCTCGCAACGGTCCATCTGCTCCTGCTTGTTCTCGAAGCATTTGGCGATCTTCGTGTAGAGCTTTCCGGCCTCGATGTAGGCCTCGGACTCGGGCTGGTCGGCCCAGTTTTCGAGCTCGTCGCCAGAGCGCTCAGCGTCGATGGCCCGCGCGTCTACCACTTCGACAGCGGGCTTTTTCTCTTCGTTTTTCGCTTTTTTAGCGCGGGCCATGTGCTCAGCCGATCACCTTGCCCCGGAGCTTGCGCTCGAGCGAGGTGCCCGTGTTGCGGTCGCGCGGCGTGCGCGCGGGCCGGTCATCGGGTTCGGACCAGTACGGCGTGCGGCCACCGAAAAACTCACGCACGTCGCGCGATTCCGAACGCGTGCCCTTGAACTCGCTGCGCTTCTTCACGATCACAGCCCCTCGCGGCGCATCTTCTCGCGCATCGGGCCGCCCTGAATCTTTTCAGGCACACGCTCGGCCTTGCCGTACGCGCCACCCTGCTGCTTGCTCTGGTAGAACCCCGTGGGGTTCTGCGACGGCGCTTTCGGCGTGATTTTTCGATCGATTGCCATGCTCATCTCCGTGGCAGTGTGGTCAGGTAGCTCGCCCCTTGCGGGTTCTGCGCGGTATGCATCGCCGGGAGGGTGTCATTGCGCTGCGAGCTGATCACCCAGGCCGCCGCTTCGACGCCCTCCATGAGGGTGCGATGCGGACCAGTCTCGGGAAGGCTATCTTTATTTCCTGAGCGGTTCACCGGGAAGTTGTAGCCCCCGGCCAGCGCGTTCAGGGTGTGCGTGGCGGCCGAATCCACGAGCAGCAGCCGGCGCCCGCGCGCCTCCGTGCGCATAGCAGGAGAGAGCGCCCCGCGCGCGACGTTCACGTACGCCCCGCGCATCGGCGCGAGCTTCGCCGCGCGCAGCGCCGTGACCACCGGCATGCGCTCCTGCTGGTCGAGCACGTCGGCGGGAAGCCACGCCGTCACCCGCGCTCGAGGAAACGCTGCGCGCGTGAGCTGCGCGATATCAGGCACCGCCTGCGCGGGCGGCACGGGCGAAATCCAGTCCGCGACAACGACCATGCGCTCACCCTCGATGCACAGCAGCGCGGCGGTCGTCTCCGCCCCATTGGCATTGAACGCCAGCGCCATCGCGTGCTGCTGGCTCGGCTCGTACCCGTCCACAAGGTTCCACTGCCCGAACTCCTCGTACACCGGCGTGCCCGCGAACACGCGCTGGAAATACGCGAGCGCGTTCAGGATGTCGCGCTTTCCCGAGGGGAAATTCAGGATCTCGGCCACGAGCTGCGGATGCGCGCCGCGCCCCCCGACGAGCACCACGTCGCCCGCCTGGAAAAACGGCTGCATACCCATGATGAACTGCACCTTGTCCCGGTCCTGCGGCGCGCTCAGCGGTTTGAGCGCGAGCGACACGCCCCGGCGCAGCATCTCCGCGCGCATCGGCTGCAGCAACCACTCGTCGAGCGAATTTTTCTCGATCGCCACCATCGCGTTGCCGTGGCGCGCCGACGTCACGAACATGTCCTCGATGATCTGATCCGGTTTCCAGTACTCGCCCGAGGACTGATGCACGAGAATCTTCGTCCCCAGACGGCTCACCACTACGCGCCCCGTGCGGTCGCTCTTTTTCACGTCGACCGTGCGCGCGGGGTCTGCAATCACGATCTTCGGCAACCACGGCGCCGGATCCACGGCACATTCCCGCACGTGTTCTTCGCCGAACGGTTTGTCCTGCGAGCCGATTGCCATGAGCATGTATTCCTGCAGGAACCCGCGCAGCTGCCCGGCGCGCTCGGCCTCGTCGCGTTTTCTGCGGATCCACTCCATCGGATACCGTTCCGGCCATGTCGCCTTCGTCGCCGGGTCGTCGATGTCGCCATCGCAGATCGGGTACCGCCGGCAGGTCCAGTCCGGATTTCCGCGCAGGCGCGTGATCATGCAGTCTTCGGCCAGTGGCGTGCCCGTGATGCGGATCTTGCCCTTGACCTTGTCCATCGCCGGCATCAGCTCGAGGTAGAGCTTTTTCATCGACGCGTCCACGGCCGCTTTGTCCTTCACGCGCTCCTTGTTCTCGATATCGTCGAGATACGCACGGTCCGGCCGCAGGTCGTGCCACTTGAACCCGCGCAACTCCTCCTCCCACCCGTGCGCCTCGAGCAGCACGCCGTTGGCAAGCTCCATCTGGTTTTCGTTCCACACGCGCCCGGCCTGCTTCAACGCTCCGAACAGGCTCGCGAGCCGCATGTTGCGCGTCGCTTCGAACTTGATCGCCTCGAGCCTCTGGCACGCCTTCGTGTACGTCTCGCCGATGATGATGCAGTAGCCAAAGTTGCCGAAAGCCGCTTCCAGCAGCAGGAACTCCTCCGACAGCGTAGACTTGCCGCCCTCGCGGAACATCTCGATTTCCACGAACTCATCGCTGCTTCGCCACAGATCCATGATCTCGACATGGCACGTGGGCGATGTTTGCGGGTGGCGGTGTGGAAACATCATCGCCGCGCCGAGCGCGCGGTCATCGGAGATCGATTTCAGGAGCGAAGCGTTGGTGAAGGCCATGTTCTCGAATCCGTAAAAATTTGCATGAGTGTTTTTTCGGCTCGCGGATTGGTGAGTGGGTCTGCAACTTTGTTCACCCCGTCCGTGGGGCCCGAGGGTGGTCCCAGAGTTGCGAATCATTCTCAACAACCGGTCAAAATGCTGATAAATACCATTATGTTAAATTGCACTGCAGCGCACCAACTCAATTAAATCAATGACTTAGGACGCGACTGTGAGTCTGTATGCATCCGCTTGCTGTTTGTGCAGCGCACAAACACTCCGTTTGAAATCTTATCGAAAGGTAGATTCGACGTCTGAAAGGCGTGCTCGTGGATGTTTTTCCGGCGCAGTGGCCACCTGATTGCTCCACCATTCCGGCCCACGAAGGTAGCCACCTGAGAGCCTCACTCTCGCGTGCGCACATACGCACGACATTCCGGACACAACCACACGCCCCGGCTGCGCGTGAGCGCCATAAGCGGCACGCTGTACTCGCGCCCGCACCTCGGGCACCGCACCGTCTGCGGCCTCATGCGCATCCCCTGATCATCGAATCCACCACCCGCGACAAGGCAGGAAGTGGCGCCCCCACGTCGACCGGGCGCACAGGCTGCTCCGTCCTCTGTCTCGCCGTGCGCTCGTAGAGCGCCGGATACCGGCCCGACATCCCGGCGCGATCGCACTCATCCCCTTCCCGGCGCCGCACATACCCTTCGGCCACCAGCAGCTGCAGGCATTTGCACACCGCCCCGATCGTGAGCCCCGTCACTCCGGCCAGCTTCGCCTGCTTGCTCTTCCCCTCGCGCTCAAGCGCGGCCAGCACCCGGCAACACCCCGAATCCGGCCGTCCAAGCTCCTTTCCGATTTCCATTTTCCCTACCCCTGAATGTGCAAAACGTTGCGCGTTCAGGCTCATGCAGATATTTTCAAGTTGGTAAATTTTTACGTACTCCTATCCTTCCGTCTCACATCCGGGGCGTCTCAATGTCTCATGCCTATAGGCATTTGAGACATTTGAGACGCTACCCCGGTGTTTGTCTCAAGTCTCAGATGTCGTCTGAGACATTCTGAGACGCTGAGACACGTGCCTTACCATCGAACACGTCAAAAATTTCAAGTTTGTTAGCACCGGAAATCCACCGCCGAACATTGAATCGAGCCTGCCGTCCGGCGTCAGGTTGTCCCTGCAGCGCACGATCGATGATGGCTTCGATCTCAACCCAGCCATCGTCAGTAAACTCGGCAAGCTCCGTATAGGCGTCAACCGCACGCGCCGCTGCTGCGCTGCGCGGGCGCTGCGCCACTTCTGCCGGGCGCTCGTCGCTCGGCACCGCCACCGCCGAGTAAGCCGTCTCGCCGTCGGCGTCCACGCCCACTTCGACCGAAGACAGGGTGAAACCGAATTCGGTTCCATCAATGTCATCCTTGGCCTTCGTGACCTTCACGCAGCGCCATTGCGTCTCGAGGTGGCGCGTAACGGACAGTTCGAAGTCCGCCGCCGCGCGCAGGGTGGACGAGCCGCGCACGCCACGTTCGGCGTCCTTGCCCGCGTGGGCCACGACGATGACCATGCAGGCCGTGGCGCGGCCCAGTGCGTGGCAGTTCTCGATCACCTGACTCATGTCCTTCGCCGAGTTCTCTTCAACGCCCGGGATCGAGCGCGACAGGGTGTCGATGATGACCACGCCGTGACCGCCCAGCGCGTTGATGTCCTCGGCCGCCTTGACCCATCCGTTTTTCGCATACAGGTTCACGCCGCGCTCGCGGCTATAGAACGGCGCGGTGGCTTCGACGCCGTAATGCATCGCATACGCGCGGGCGCGTTTGCGCACGCCCAGCGCCCCTTCGGCGGCCACATAGAAGACGGTGCGCTGGCGCGTTTTGCGACCCCGCCAGCTGCGGCCCAGCGCCAGATGAAAGCCCAGATCGATCGCGATGAAGGACTTGCCCGCGCCCGGGGCGCCGAAGATGATGCCGAACGCGGCGTCGGGCACCACGCCCTTGATCAGATCCGGCTTGATGGCTTCGTTCGACCGGGTCAGGACCAGCTCGAACGAGTTCTCGCGCGCGGCGGTCGCTTCCGGCTCGAGCGGGTCGAACTCATCGTCCATCGGTTCTTCGAATCCGTACTCGCGCGCCAGATGCAGGATCGAGCGCGCGGTGACAGGCGGGCGGGTTTCGTCGGACGTCTTGCCGATGTGCGGCCAGACGCGCGCGTCGAGGAAATCCGGGTTGTACTTGCCTGAGCGCGCCGAGAAGGCATGCGCGAGCGCGTGGCCGTCGTCTGACCCCTGCGTCGCATGGTGAATCCCGAAGATCACATTGCGCCAGGCGTCGTAGTCGAGCTCGTGCGGGCCGGAATTCGGGATCGCGTCGAGTGCGAGTTTCAGGGTTTCAAGACCGACAGGAACGTCGGTGACGGGCGCGGCGCGTTCTTCCGGCACGACCACCGGTACCGCCGCGCTCGCCGCCCACTCCATCTGGGCGGCGTACTCACGCGGCATGTCATCGAGCTCGAAAGCGTCGAGCGGCACGGACTGCCCCGCCAGCGGCAGCACGAACATGTTGCCGTAGCCGTCGGCAGGCACGCTGTCCTGCTTCGGGAAAATCTCGACCTGCCCGGCCGCCAGCCCTTTCGTGCCGGCAGCAAGCTCGCAGCGCAACAGCAGCTCGCGCAGGCACGCGCGCACGCTGTGGGCGTCCTGCGGCGCGTCCCACAGGAAATAGACGTGGATACCGGCGCCGCCCGAGGAGCGGAACGGCAAAGGGCGCAGGCCCATCGTTTCCGCTGCCGCGCAGACAGCCGTGGCCGCCGCGCGCATTGCGTCCCAGTCCAGGGTGCGGGCGTGGTCGTCGAAATCCAGACAGGCTATGCGGGTAGTCGACGAGCCCGGCGCGATCTGCGCGCAACCGTAGTACGGGCCGCCATTCAGGTGATGGGCCATGCGCTCGCGCGTAAGGGGATCGCGCAGGTGGGAAAGCTTCCCGTTGCGCTTGACCCAGCAGTGCGACGTGACCACGCGGGAAAAAATCGGCGCGAGTGCGCCGATCAGGATGTCGTTCGTCATGGCGGGGTCAGCTCGTGAGCGGTTCCTGCTGGGCTTGCGGGCGGCGCACTCGCGGCTTGCGGCCTTCCATCAGATCCGCGGACGTCACCATCGGCAGGCGTCCTTTCGACCTGCGACGCAACGTCTCACACCCGTCAGCCAGGCGCTGCGCCAGCGCTGTGCGCGGCACGCGCCGGTACCGCGCGGATTCGTCAGCAGCGATGTGGTACAGGTACATTCGGGAAGTGCCGGCAAGCCGCGCCAGCTCTGTCTGTTCGGCCGCCGTTGCCGCGGCCATCCACTGCTTAAACGCGTTCATGGGTGTCTCTGCACTGTTTGCGTGTCACGCATATTAGCATTTGCGTTTGTTAAAGCAACGTCAAAATCGGGGCGTGTTTCTTAGAAGTGGTCTAAATGCTAAACTCCAGCCCATTGATAATTCACGCAATTCTGATTGCAGAAGGTCATGGCAATAGATCGATTGGGAACCCTCGCGGTGCTAGTGGAAAAGCTCGGCGGCCCGAGCAAGGCCGCGCGTCTGTTCGGCTACAGCGCGCCTTCATTTCTGTCGCAAATGCTTAAAGGCGACAGACCTGTAACCGAGAAGACTGCACGCCGGATGGAGCGCATGATCGGGTTACCGATCGGGTGGCTCGATGAGAACTGGGAATCACCGGAAGCGCTCCAGAAAGATCTGTCAGAGCGCAACACGATCGACGACGTACGTGCGTTCTTTGACGACGACAAGCTGCCGCCAGGTGTTACGTTTGCGGACTATCACGAAAGCCTGAAAGCGGCACGGGACGAGGAATACAGCGAACCGGAGGACTGGCCGGAGTATGGCCGGAAAGTGCCGTTGCGCCTTCCGTCGGGCCGCATACTGCCACGGCGGCTCACACCAGGAGAGGCAGAACTGGGCCCCATCGGTCTGCGCATAGGTTTCAACACGACGGGTAAAAGTGGTGCCGTGCTGAATGTCCTTCGATGGACGGAAGCAGCTGCTTCAATTGTCAAGGAACAACTCGACACGCACGAAGACCTGCACATCGTTGACGACAAGGCTGCGCTGCTCGTACAAACGATCGCTGACCTGCTGATGGCGACCGAAGGCAGCATCGACCGGAAGGTCATCCGCAACATCATCCGGCTGGCTGGAGAGATACGCAGCTCAAGCTAAACCCCCGTCGCCAAAAGAAAAGCCGCCTTCGGGCGGCTTTTTTGTTGCACGCAAATTTTCGCAAAAAGTAAAATCCGCTTGACAGAGCCGAATCTGATTGCTTAAATCCAGTCGCAGTTCAACGCATTTGCGTTTAACCCAATCTGGAGTCAGCCATGTCGAGCGAAAAGCCTGTCGAGGCCTTCAAAGGTTTCGACAAGAACCTGCAGTGCCGCGGTTATCAATACGAGATCGGCAAGTCCTACGAGCATACCGGCCGCGTCAAAGCTTGCGCCGGTGGTTTCCACGCCTGCGAAAACCCGCTCGACATCTGGGGTTACTACCCCGTCCACAATTCCCGCTTCGCCAAGGTCACGCTATCCGGCGCGCTGAGCCGCGATGGTAGCGACAGCAAGATCGCGGCCGCTCGCATTTCCATCGATGCCGAGATCGGCATCCCCGGCGTCGTCAACGCCGCCGTGCAATACATGCTCGGTCTGGTCAAGGAAGCACTCGCCACACCGTCGAAAGTTGAAGGCCCTGCCGAGAGTGACGAAGGCGGCAACTCCGCGCGGATCGGCTCGAGCGGCTACTCCGCGCAGATCGGCTCGAGCGGCAATTCCGCGCGGATCGGCTCGAGCGGCAACTCCGCGCGGATCGGCTCGAGCGGCGACTCCGCGCGGATCGGCTCGAGCGGCAACTCCGCGCAGATCGGCTCGAGCGGCTACTCCGCGCAGATCGGCTCGAGCGGCGACTCCGCGCGGATCGGCTCGAGCGGCAACTCCGCGCAGATCGGCTCGAGCGGCTACTCCGCGCGGATCGGCTCGAGCGGCAACTCCGCGCAGATCGGCTCGAGCGGCTACTACGCGCAGATCGGCTCGAGCGGCTACTCCGCGCGGATCGGCTCGAGCGGCAACTCCGCGCAGATCGGCTCGAGCGGCTACTCCGCGCAGATCGGCTCGAGCGGCAACTCCGCGCAGATCGGCTCGAGCGGCTACTCCGCGCGGATCGGCTCGAGCGGCAACTACGCGCAGATCGGCTCGAGCGGCGACTCCGCGCGGATCGGCTCGAGCGGCTACTCCGCGCAGATCGGCTCGAGCGGCAATTCCGCGCGGATCGGCTCGAGCGGCAACTCCGCGCGGATCGGCTCGAGCGGCAACTCCGCGCGGATCGGCTCGAGCGGCGACTCCGCGCGGATCGGCTCGAGCGGCGACTACGCGCAGATCGGCTCGAGCGGCTACTCCGCGCAGATCGACGCCACAGGCAAAGACGCTGTGATTGCGTGTGCGGGCTTTAACTCGTCGGCCAAGGCCGGTGAGAATGGTGCGCTCTGTCTGCCGTGGCGTGACGCCGAAGGCCGCGCACGTTTCGCCGTCGGCTATGTTGGCGAAAACCTCAAACCCAATACGTGGTATCGCGTCGACGATGCCGGCCAGTTCGTCGCTTTTTCTTGCGACGAATGATTTAGCAGTCCTCAACGGAGAACAAGATGAGTCTCGAGCAAGCACTGGCCGACAACACGGCCGCGATGAAGGAATTGACAGCGGCGCTGCTGTCGGCCGGCACGTTGCAGAACGCACAGGCCATGACGTCGCCCGGTGTGCAGGCAGTCGTGCGCGCGCAGAAGGAAGCCGACGCAAAAAACACGGATGGCGCTGCAGCTGCGGCGCCTGCCGAAGAAGTCGTGAACGCATCGAAGCCGTCTGGCAAACCGTCGAAACCGACTGGCAACGAGCCCTCGCCCGAGCCGGAAGTCGATCTCCAGCCGTGGGCGGCAGCGACTGCTGAGGTCTACGGCGAGCTGAAAGACGCGGATGCCACCGCCGACAACGTCAAAAAGGCGATCCTCGCGATCAACGCAAAAATCGGCCGCCCGCAGGCCGAAGCGGTGCTCGCGCGTTTCGGCGTGCAGGCAGTCACCAGCAAGGGCGACAAGCGCGGTCTCGATCTCGATCAGTACCCGGCGTTCCTCGTGCTCTGCCTGGACGTGCTTTCGGGCCGCGTCGATGCCACGCTCGCGATTCCGGAGGCAGCATGAACGCGCCGACGGCGCTGGTCGAGGAGCGCGAGCACGCCCTGCTCGCGCCGTCGGCCGCGCACACCTGGATTCTCTGCCCCGCTTCGATTGCTGCATCGATCGATCAGCCGGACGAGAGCAGCGAATACGCTGACGAGGGCACCGCCGCGCACACGCTCATGGCGTGGTGCCTGCAGGGTAAATCGGACGCGATCGACTACGTCGGACACATCATCGAGGTCGGCGAGCGGAAATTCGTTGTCGATCACGAGATGGCCGACTTCGTGCAGTTGTACGTCGACCGAGTGCGCGAGCGCGTCGAAGCGCTGCAACTGGCCGGCGCTTCGGTCGAGATGCTGATCGAGCAGCGTCTGTCGATCGAACATATCACGGGCGAGCCCGGTGCGAAGGGCACCAGCGACACCGTGCTGATCGCGACGTGGCCGGATGGCCGCGCCGAGCAGGAAGTGTGGGATCTGAAGTTCGGGCGCGGCGTGGAAGTGCTGGCCGAATGGAACCCGCAAGGGCTCGTCTACGCGGGTGCGGCCTACGAAGAACACAGCACGTTCGTCGACTTCCAGCGCGTGCGCATCGTGATCCATCAGCCGCGCGTGAACCCCGACCCGAACGAATGGGAACTGGTGCCTTCGCAGCTCGTGCAATGGATCGACACGGTCGCGCGCCCCGCTGCCGAGCATGCGCGCGGCCTCATCGGCCAGAAACTCGCAGCCGCCGATTTCAACCCGGGTGAGAAGCAATGCCGTTTCTGCAAGGCGAAGGCCGTGTGCCCGGCGCTCGCGCGTCACGTTGAGCACATGCTCGGCGCGGACTTCGAATCGCTCGACCTCACCCCCGAGCAGCGAGGACCGCTCTCGCTGGATCTGCTCGATAACGCTGCACTCGGGGTGATCTATCCTGTTCTCCCGCTTATCGAGCAATGGGGTAAGGCCGTGCTCGCGCGCATTGAGATCGAGCTGCATGCCGGGCGCGAAGTGCCGGGCACGAAGCTCGTGCAGGGCCGCCGCGGTGCGCGTCAGTGGGAAAGCTCGGACGACGCCGAGAAGCTGCTCAAGGGCATGCGTCTGAAAAACGACCAGATGTACAACTTCAAGCTCATCAGCCCCACCCAGGCCGAGAAGCTCCTGAAAGCGGAGTCGCCGCGGCGCTGGAAGAAGGTCGAAGCCCTCATCACGCAGCGCGACGGCGCGCCGTCCGTTGCATCGGAGTCCGACAAGCGGCCTGCGCTGGTCATTTCGCCGCCTGAGGACGATTTCGAGGCAGTCACGGACGACGATGGAGGCGACCTGACATGAACCACGTATCCCAGCATCTCCCGGCAGATGCCATTGCGGCGCTCACCCTGGCCGCAGCCGAAGCGAAGAAGATCGCGGACCCGGCCATGCGCGCCGCCCGTATCGACCTCGCGATCTACTACGTTCGCACTACGCATCCCCAATATTTCAAGGAGTAAGTGGTCATGCCAATCGTAAAACTCGAGAACGTTCGTCTGTCGTTCCCCGATCTCTTCGAAGCAGTCCAGTACGAAGGCAAGGGCCCGTTCAGCTACCGCGCGGCGTTCCTGCAGCCCGAAGATCAGCCGGTGCTGGTCCAGCAGGACGACAAGACGTGGAAGAAGTCGACGATGTCGAAAGTGCTGCTCGCGGCCGCCACTGAACAGTGGAAGGGCAAGGCTCAGACCGTGCTGGACTCGATCCGCAACAACACCCAGAAGTGCTGCTGGTACGACGGCACGATCAAGGACTACGACGGCTACGAAGGCAACTACGTCCTGTCGGCCACGCGCGGTCAGGAAAAAGGCCGCCCGGTGATCAAGGACCGCGATGCGACGCCGCTGGAATCGAGTGACGGCAAGCCGTACGCAGGCTGCTACGTGCACGCCACGGTCGAGATCTGGCCGCAGGACAACAAGTGGGGCAAAGGCATGCGCGCGACGTTGCGCGGCGTCCAGTTCGTGAAGGACGGCGATGCGTTCAGCGCGGGCACCCCGCTCTCGGATGACGAGTTCAGCGAAATCGCTGCGCCCGACACCGAGGACGACATCGCCTGAGATAGTCATGGAAACGTTGACCGAGCCCCGTTATGTGATCGTCGGCCCGTGCCGTACCGGATTTATCTGGCGCGACACACAGACGGGGCTCTATCCGGTTTTTGCGTCGGGTGTCGATCCGAATAGCGATCAGACTCCCCGACGCGCGGAGATCGATTACAAGGCCGGCTGGCACAGCCGATAAAGAACTCCACGGGGCGCCTTGATAGAGCCGCAGCCGGCACTGCGGCACACAGCCCTGAATTGCTAGCGCACGCCTCCCGTACGGCTTCAGCGGGCGTGCAGGTGCATAAACCGCAGGCGCTTAATTCATGCAGCGGAAATTCAGGGAATGCCGGATGTTAAGGACTACTGGAGACTGATCATGTTCTGGTTTTGGTTCTGGGTAGTCGTGATGTGCTTCTCACCCTCGATCGGCGCTGTCGCACTCGTGGCGATATCGCCGAGACCCGACATGCTCACAGCCATGTGTGGCACGTCGATGGGGCTCGTCGTCGCGACCTGCATTTTCTTTCTGGTGACGTGATGGCGCGCTCGCACATCCGCTGCAGCCGCGAGACGTGCAAGTTGCGTTACACGCTGCCGCGCCATCCCGACGAGTACGTGCGCCAGTGGAAGTGCGCAGGATGCGGCGGAACGAAATTTCGTGTGATCAAGCATTGGGACAAGGAACGTGGAAACACTCTCTGTAACTGCGGCGCTTACGCCCACTGGCAAGACGAGCACAGCGCTGGCCCTGCACCCCATCGTCGCGGCTCACGTGCGTGCTGGTTCGGAGCCGACGGCACGCCGCGCGCACCTGATGAATTCGGACGCGCAACTTACTCTTGCCCTCATGACGGGCTGGCACGATGGCCCGCTCTTTATTGTTCAGAAGAGACGCGCCCCGGTTATTCACGGTGGCACTTTGGGTGGCAAGCGTCGCAGACAACGCGAAGCGAGAGCGACGCCGAGCCGGCTCCCGCCTGAATTTCGCGCCGCTATCCGCGTGCTGTATGCGCAGGCTGCGCGTCTCACGCGCGAAACCGGTGAAATGCACGTCGTCGACCACATCGTGCCGCTCGACGGCAAGCTCGTCTGCGGCCTGCACGTGCACTGGAACATGCGCGTCGTCCACTGGCGCGAGAACGCGGTGAAGTCGTGGCACACGTGGCCGGATATGCCGTTCGAACAAATGGAGCTCCTGTGAAACTCTGGCTCGACACCGAAACGTTCTGCGAGAAGCCGCTGAAACACGGCACGCACGCCTACGCCGAAGGGGCCGAGGTGATGATCGTGACGTGGGCTGTCGATGACGGCGTGGTGGGCACGTGGGACCGCACGACGGGTGCGCCGATGCCGGATGAGCTCGACTTCGCCATCGACGAAGCCGATGAATACTGGTGGCAGAACGGCGGCATGTTCGATCGTCCCGTCCTGCTGCACGCCTTTCCGGAAATGTTTGAGCGCATGCCCGCCGAGCGCTGGTGCGACACGATGGTACAGGCGTATTCGCATTCCCTGCCCGGTTCGCTCGATCTGCTCTGCCAGATCTTCCGTATTCCGGTCGAGCAGGCCAAGCACAAGGAAGGATCGACGTACATCAACCTGTTCTGCAAGCCGCGGCCCGCGTACAGCGAGCTGCGACGCGCGACGCGCCTGACGCACCCCAAGGAGTGGGCCGGGTTCCTGGCCTACGCGGGCGGCGATATCACGGCCATGCGCGCGGTGCACGAGAAGATGCCGAAGTGGAATTACCCGAATCGCGCGGGTGAGCTCGGTCTGTGGCATCGCGATCAGCGGATCAACATGCGCGGCATCCAGATGGATCTGGACCTCGCGCGCGCAGCGGTCGACGCCACGGATCGCGCGAAGAAAGAGCTCAAGCAGCGCACGCAGGAGATCACCGACGGCGAAGTCCAGTCCGCCACGCAGCGCGACAGGATGCTCGAATACCTGCTCGCCGAGCACGGTATCGACCTGCCTGACCTGAAAAAGTCGACGCTCGAGCGTCGCATCGCCGATCCGGATCTGCCGGACGCGTTGCGCGAACTGCTGGTGATCCGCCTCGAAGCGACGATGACCAGCACGAGCAAGTACCAGACGCTGCTGCGCGGCGTGTCGAGCGACGGCCGTCTGCGCGGCACGCAGCAGTTCTGCGGCGCGAACCGCACCGGCCGCGTGGCGCACCGGCTGTTCCAGCCGGGCAACATGCCGCGTCCCGACGTCGGGCTCATGGCGCGCGAGCTGGGCGTCGAAAAATGCGGCAAGGCTGAAAAGCACCGCTACACCGAGATGGGGATCGACGCGCTCAAGTCGGGCTGCGCAGATCTGCTGTTCAGCAACGTGATGGGTCTGACCGCCAACGTCGTGCGCGGCACGATCGTCAGTGCTCCCGGCAAGCGCCTGGTGGTGTCCGACCTGTCGAACATCGAAGGCCGCGTCGCGGCGTGGCTGGCTGGCGAAACGTGGAAGTTGCAGGCATTCCGCGAATACGACGAAGGAACGGGCGTCGATCTGTACATCCAGGCGTATGCCCGGTCGTTCGGCGTGGACATCGACGGCGTGTCGCCCGAGCAGCGCCAGCTCGGCAAGGTGCAGGAGCTCGCACTGGCCTATGAGGGCGGCGTGGGTGCATTCGTCACGTTCACGATGACCTACAAGATGGAGCTCGACGACGTGCGCGCGGCGGTCACGGCAGCGCTCGGCACCGTCGATCCGGAGATCGTGCGCGACGCGCGCGGCATGTGGGATTGGGCCGTCAAGAAAAAGCGCACGCTCGGCCTGCCGCGCGACGTGTTCGTCGCCTGCGACATCCTCAAGCGCGGCTGGCGCCATGGCCACCCGGCCATCAGCAGCTACTGGCCCGAGCTGAAAGACGCTGCGATCGAGGCGATCTGCAACCCGGGGCGCACCGTGCGCGCGCGACGGATCGTCCTGCGGCGCGACGGCAACTGGCTGCGCGTGCAGCTGCCGAGCGGCCGCCAGCTCTGCTACATCGCCCCGCAGGTCGACGACGGCGGGCAGATCTCGTACATGGGAGTGAACCAGTACACCCGCAAGTGGCAGCGCGTGAAGACCTACGGCGGGAAGCTGTTCGAAAACCTGTGTCAGGCGGTCGCGCGCGACGTGCTGTTCTACAACATGCCGCGTGTCGAAGACGCGGGCTACGAGATCGTGCTCTCGATCCACGACGAGCTGCTCACCGAAGCACCGGACACCGACGACTACAACGACACCCACCTTTCGGAACTGATTTCCACGGTGCCCGACTGGGCCGAGGGCTTGCCTCTTTCTGCCGGCGGATTCACCGGCTACCGCTACCGCAAGGACTGACCATGAAACGCCTGATCAAACGAATCATTCTTCGGCACCAGCTCGCCAGCACCGCCGCGCAACTCGAAGCCATCACGCGCGAACGTGAGGATCTGGCGCGCCTCGAGCACCACCTGCTGGTGCGCGCCAATCTGCTGCGCGTGAAGCTCCTGTACCTTGACATCGAGGCGCGCTGCCATGCGTGAGTCCACCGTCGAGGCCTATTTCGTGGCCCGGGTTAAGGCGAGCGGCGGCGAGCAGCGCAAGCTGCAGTGGATCGGTCGCCGCCACGGGCCGGACCGGTTCGTGAAATACCTCGGCGTGCCCGTCGTACTGGTCGAGCTCAAACGGCCCGGCAAGACGCCGCGCGAGGGGCAGGAGCGCGAGATTGCGCGGCTGCGCGCGGTGGGCTGCGACGTGCGCGTGATCGATACGAAACAGGGCGTGGACAACTTCATCCGCGACATGACCGAGTGGAGGCAATATGACCCACGAACGCTATGAACAGGTCGAGCGTACCCTGCTCTACGTGCGCATCGGCGCGGCCTGCGCGATTGTCGCGGTGTTGATCGTCATGCGACTCAAGGGGCTGCTGTGAACGCACGCGCCCTCACCCTCAAGGAAGCCGCGGAGATGCTCGGCATCAGCTACGCCACGGCGTACGCGCACCGCCGCGAGCTGGGCTTTTTCCAGATCGGCTCCGTCTGGCGCATCTGGCCGGAAAAACTGATGGAAGCCACCGCGCAGTACAATCCGGGTCGACCGGCGCGGGGTGAACAGGAGAATCAATCATGTCCATCTATCGGCGCGAAGGATCTGACATCTGGTACGTCGATCTCCGCACGCCAGGCGGCAAGCGAATTAGACGCTCTACTGGCACAACCATCAGGAAAGAGGCGCAGGAATACCGCGACAAGTTGAAGCACGACCTGTGGCGGGTAGCAAAATTGGGGGAACGGGCATCGCGCACGTTTGACGAGGCGGCGCTGCGTTTCCTGCAGGAAAGCGTGGGCAATGCCGATTACGTCCACCGCGTGCTGCACGTGAAGCATTTCCGCGAGCAGTTCGCCGGGCGCAAACTCGAGAGCCTGACACGCGACGAGATCTTCGACGCGCTGCCGCAGGTGAGCCGCAAGTCGAAGCAGGTCACGCCGCTCGCGAACGGCACGCGCAATCTTTACCTCGGTACCCTGCGCGCGATGCTGAACAAGGCAGCGCACGAATGGGGCTGGATCGAGACCGCGCCGAAGCTGCCTAATCTGGCCGTAGCGAACAAGCGCGTGCGCTGGATCACGCGCGAGGAAGCGCAGCGGCTACTCTCGGCAATCCGCACGGAGTGGATGCGCGACGTCGCGGTGTTCGGCTTAGCGACGGGCCTGCGGCAGGCAAACATTCTCGGTCTGGAGTGGTCGCAGGTCGATCTGGTGAAACGCCGTGCGTGGATCCACCCCGACCAGGCCAAGGCGCGCAAGCCCATCGGCGTGCCACTGAATACCGAGGCGGTCGAAGTCATCCGGCGCAACCTCGGCAGGCACAGCCGGTTCGTGTTCTCGCGCAAGGGCAAGGCGATCCCGAAATGGGATCTGGCGCAGTGGAACCGCGCCGTCGCGGTGGCCGGGCTCGAGCACTTCCGGTTCCACGACGTGCGGCACACGTGGGCAAGTTGGCACGTGCAGGGCGGTACGCCGCTGAACCGTCTGATGGAGATGGGCGGCTGGTCGAAGTATGAGATGGTGCTGCGTTATGCCCACCTCGCGCCCGACCATCTGGCACAGCACGCCGAAGCGGTCACAATCTGGGCACACCAAAGCGAAGAAGTCACAGCAGAACCCCGTCAAAGCCTTGTAGCATAAGGGTTTGCCGGATAGCAAGGAATGCGATAGTTCAGGAAGCCTACCTGAAATATCGCGACGAGCGGCCAGACAGAATCGAGGAACGGTTCAGTCGACGACGTGCGGCTGCCATGGTGCGGCACCACAAGGATCTGGGCGCGCAGCTTGTCCGGTCCGCGGGCCATCAGCGTACGCTCGGTGGCGGCTTCGATATCGGCGGCGAGCAAGGCGGTGACGGCGCCATCCGGCGCGGACGCGGCGTCGCGTGTTCCCGCCGTGGTCACGCGCAGCACGCAGCAATGCGCATTGGGTTTGCCCGCGAGCGGCCCCGCATCGGGCCAGAGCACCTCGAAGGTCACGCCGTCCCACTGCCAGCGCTGCCCGGCCGCGCACTGCACGCGCTCCGCCCCGCGCGACTGCGCTGTCGCCCACAACGGGTGCGCGGGCAGAATGCCCGCCACGAACTGTCTCACTCGCAGCGCTTCGAGCACGGCCTGAGCGCCGCCCGAGTGGTCGGAGTCGTCGTGGCTCACCATCAGCATGTCGAGGCGCGTCACGCCGTGCGTCTGCAGATAAGGAACGACGATCCGCTCGCCCGCGTGCGTGGATTCCGGACCCGGCCCGGCGTCGAACAGCAAGGTATGGCGCGCGGTCTCGATCAGCACGGAGGTGCCCTGCCCGATGTCCAGCGCGGTGAGCCGGAACGCGCCGTCGGGCGGCCCGCCCGGCGACGGCGCAAGCAGCGGCAGCCACGTGAACGGCGCGAGCCA
>NZ_JAAGPN010000382.1:0-5786 GCF_017104805.1 Paraburkholderia sp. Ac-20347
GATCGGCGGGCGCGGCCACGAGCGCGGCGGCCGGGTCGGGCGGCGCATAGTGCGCGAGCGTGAGCGAGGCGGCGCGCGCCGACGCGACGAACGCCTCGGTCTGCTCCGGCGTCACCGCCTTGTTGAGCGCGTAGGCGGTGGGCACCACGCCGATCAGAATCAGCATGATGAGCCCCATGCCTTTCTGGCCGTCGTTCGAACCGTGCGCGAACGACACGCCCGTGCAAGTGCCGATCAGCAGCAGGCGAATCCAGAACGGCGGCGGCTTGCCGGCCTCGGGTTCGCGATAGAGGCGCGGCGCGCGCACGGTGAACTTGAGCGCGAGCAGCACCAGCGCCGAGAGCACGAAGCCGACGACCGGCGAGAACAGCAGCGCCTTGCCGACGCCCGCGGCCTGGGCCCAATCGACGCCGCTCGTGCCGGACGGCCCGCTGATCCACTGGTTCATGATGCCCACGCCGATGATCGAGCCCACCAGCGTGTGCGAACTCGACGAAGGCAGCCCGAAATACCAGGTGCCGAGATTCCACACGATGGCCGCGATGAGCAGCGCGAACACCATCGCGAAGCCCGCGCTGCTGCCCACTTGCAGAATCAGTTCGACGGGCAGCAGTTGCAGGATGCCGAACGCAACCGCGCCGCTCGACACCAGCACGCCGAGAAAATTCCACGCGCCCGACCACGCGACGGCGACGTGCGGTTCGAGCGAGTTCGTGTAGATCACGGTGGCGACCGCGTTGGCGGTATCGTGAAAGCCGTTCACGAATTCGAAGCCCAGCGCGATGAGCAGCGCGAGGCCGAGCAGCACGAAGGGCAGCGCGGAACTCTCGCGCACGGCGTGCAGATCGACGAACAGATGATCGAGAACGTAGATCGCGCCCACGGCGATGATCGCGACGAACGCCGCAATGGCGAGTCCGCGGCGACGCGGTTGGGGAGCGTTGAGGGGATGGGGCGCGGGAGGTAAGGGAAGGTCCGGCATGACGGTGCGCTTGGGCGAACTAGGGCGAACGGGGGCGAATGTTCTTGTTTGCCTCGCGCGCGCCGCGCCGTGAATCATTGCGCATGACGACGCGGTTTGCGAACGTCGTCAGCGCAATCGGGAGCCGCTCGATCGAGACGGACAAGTGTCGCATATCGACCGGAATCGCCGCGTCAGCCTGGCCGCGCGCCGATATGTCCCTGCGGCGCGACGCCCGTGGGGCGCGGCGCCGCGCGGATTCGCGTCGTATTGACGCGCCGCCTCAGAACAGGAACGCGATGCCCGCCATGCCGACGAACTGCGAGCGCGTGCTCGACGGCGTGCTGTTCTGCGAGTCGCCCACGGCCGGGCTCGCATCGACGATATCGCCCGCGCCGTTCGCGCCCAGCGTCTGGCCGCTCGCGTGCTGATAACCCTGCAGCGCGTAGAGCGAGGTGCGCTTCGAGAGGTGGTAGGTCTCCTTGAGCGACACCTGCTGATAGCGCGCGGCGCTGCTGATGCCGTTCGCCTTCGACGCCATCGTGTACGCGTAGCCGCCGCCCACGTCGAACGCCGGCGTGAAGCGGTAGAAGGCCAGCGCGGCCCACGTGTTGAAGACCGCCGTATCCGCGAAGATCGACTTGCCGCCCGGCAGATATTCGACGTTCGAATACGAAGCGCCGAGCGTGAGATTGCCGATCGCGTAGTTGCCCGCCACCGCGACGTGCTGCACCGCGCGCGCCGAGACATAGCCCGTGTTCAGCGACGACTTGCCGAAGCTCGCCGTCGACGAGGTGTCGAAGCCGCTCGTCAGCGCGGCGTTGTCCATGCGCAGATAGGCTGCCGCGAGCGAGATCGGGCCGTTCAGGTAGCGCAGCGCGGCGCTCCACGTCTGGCCCTTGCCGGTGCTGCCCGCAATGCCGCCGAACGCGTACATC
Organism: Paraburkholderia sp. Ac-20347; assembly: GCF_017104805.1. NCBI lineage: Bacteria > Pseudomonadati > Pseudomonadota > Betaproteobacteria > Burkholderiales > Burkholderiaceae > Paraburkholderia > Paraburkholderia sp. Ac-20347. Next base: position 1,900 of record NZ_JAAGPN010000382.1, read on the forward strand.
GCGCTCGCCTGCAGACCGTTCCACGACGGCGTGGTGTAGATCGCCGAGTTGTTGATGCGCACGGTGGTGTCGAGGCCGTCGATATCGCCCGGGTGCGCGCCCGTTGCGCCGGTCAGCCAGTTGCTGCCCGTGAGCGGGCCGACGAACTGGTAGTAGGGCGTGTACTGGCGGCCCATCGTGAAGGTGCCCGCGCTGCGGTTCTGCAGACCCACATACGCCTGGCGGTTGAAGATCAGGCCGCTCGACTGCATCGCGCCGGTGTTCGGATCGAAACCGTTTTGCAGATCGAAGATCGCGAAGGTGCCGCCGCCGAGATCTTCCTTGCCCTGGAAGCCGAACTTCGAGGCGTAGACATTACCCTGGCGCAGATAGACGTTCGACTTGCCGTTCTGGTTGTTCACGTAGGTGATGGCGTCGTCGATGGCGCCGTACAGCGTGACGCTGCTCTGCGCGAAGGCGGGATTGGCGATCAGGGCAGCGCCGGCTGCGAGGAACAGGCCGGGACCGAAGGCGGATTTCTTCATCGTTGTGCGTCTCCAAGAAAAGTAGGAATACTTATTGTTCTGTGCTTTTTAGAGCACTTATAAGTTCTGTGCGAGAAGTGGGCGCGGCAGATGCCGCGCCGGTGTTGCGTACTGTGTTTGTGCTTTATTGCTTCGTTGATTACTTCTGCGACTGCGCACGCTGACGCGCCTGCGCCGCGAGACGCACGGCCGCGTTCGGCGCACCGTAGCCGTCGTAACCGCCGCGCCGCTCGACGAGTTCGAGGAAGAAGCGCTGGTCGAGCGTCTCCGTGTAGGCGTGCAGGAATTCGCCGCCGTGTTCATCGCGGTCGTAGAGCAGATTGTGCTGACGCAGCGCATCGAGGAAATCGCCGCGCAGCGCGAAGCGCGCGTCGAGATCGTCGTAATAGTTCGCGGGCACGCGCAGCAGCGGCACGCCCGCGGCTTCGAATTCCGTCACCGCGCGGAAGATGTCGGTGGTCGTGAAGGCCACGTGGCTCAGGCCGCTGCCGTGATACGCGCGCACCGTTTCGGCGGCCGCCGTGTGCTGGTCGACCGACGCGTTGAGCACCATGCGCAGGCCGCGATCGGCGCTGAACAGGGCGCGGCTGCGCACGAGACCATACGGATCGGGCAGCATCACAGGCGCGCTGGCCTGCAAACCGAACACCGATTTGAGGAACAGCACCCACGCGTCGAACGAACCGGCGGGCAGCGAAAGACTCACGTGATCGATGCCGCTGATCGGGCCGACTTCGGTCGGACCGTCCACATCGGTGAGCACGAAGTCGGCTTCGAACAGCGTCGGCTGGCCCGGCTCTTCGTTAACGAAATAGTTAAGACTGCCGTCCGGACCCTGCACGGCGGGCACCACGCGTTCGTTCGGCCCGACGCGGCCCGAGAACGGCTGATAGCCGAAACCGGCGGCGCGTTCGAGCGCCAGCTGCGCGTTGTCGACGCGCAGCGCGGAGGCGCACAGCGAGAGGCCGTGGCGCTGGAAAAAGGCGTCGGCGAACGAATCGCGCTCGGCGTTCAGCACGATGGCCGCCGAGCCGTGCTGATAAAGCGTGACGTTCTTCGAGCGATGCTGGCCCGCGCGGCGGAAATGCAGCTTGCCGAGCCAGTCGGCGACCTGCGCGCGCGCCGTATCGTTCACGGCGAATTCGAGGAATTGCCACTCCGTGTGCGTGGGCGCAGCAGGCGGATGATAGAGCGGCGCGGCGTGCGCGGTGTCGTGTTCGGCTTCCAGCGCGTCGCGCGTGAGCGCTTCGAGCAGCAGCAGCGAACGATGGCCGTCGGCGGCCGTGGCTGCGGGCGGCGCGCCGCGAAAGCCGTCGTTGAAGATTTCGAGCGAAAGCGGGCCGGTGTAGCCGCTTTTCACCACTTGCGCCGTGAAATCGGCGAGCGCGAAGTCGCCCTGACCCGGGAAGCAGCGGTAATGGCGGCTCCATTCGAGCACGTCCATCTGCATCTTGGGCGCGTCCGCGATCTGCACGAAACCGATGCGATCGCCCGGAATCTGCGCGATGGCGTCGGGCGTATCGTCGAGCGACAGCGTGTGGAAACTGTCGAGCGCGAGCGTGAGATTCGGGTGATTCACCGTATTCACGAGCTGCCACGCATGGCGGTAGGTCCGCACGTGACGGCCCCATGCGAGCGCTTCATAACAGGTCACCACGCCCGCTTCGCCGGCCGCCTTCGCGAGCGCGCCGAGCTGTTCGGCGACGAGCGCGTCGTCGGTGATCGTGTCGGGCGAGACGTTGCTGCAGACCAGCATGCGGTCCGTACCCAGTTCGTGCATCACGTCGAACTTGCGCTTGACGCGCTCGACGTTGCGCGCGAGGCGTTCGGCGCTCACGCCCTCGAAGTCGCGGAACGGCTGGTACAGCACGATATCGAGGCCCAGATCGGCGGCCATGCGGCGCACGTCGGCGGGCGAGCCTTCGAAATAGAGCAGGTCGTTTTCGAAGATTTCCACCGCCGTGAAGCCCGCGGCGCTGATGGCGGCGAGCTTCTCCGCGAGCGTGCCGCTAATCGAAACAGTCGCGATCGAGCGGCGCAGGGGCGCGGGAGCGGAGGCGTGGGGCAGCTTGGACATGGCGTAAATGCAGCAATAACTGTAACCGGTATGAGCCGTACGACCCGGGCCGGCGGCACGGATACAGATGCCCGCCGGAGTGTCGCAAGAATAACCAAACTAACCAGTTAGTACAAATTCGCGGAAACCCCAGGGTGACCCCGGGGCGCGCGCGCGGCACACTGGCGGCCATGCGTGGGATGCCATGCGGCCAATCAATGTCAAGAATGTTATTAAGCGCCGTCTTGTGTTGAGAATCAACCGCAGCGAATCTCGACCGAAGATTCCGCGCTTGCCAAACCGTTGTTGTGCGCTGTTGTGGAGTGTGTGATGCAATTGCCGTCGGTACTGGTCCTGAACGGGCCGAATCTGAATCTGCTGGGAACGCGGGAGCCCGCGATATACGGGGCGGAAACCCTCGACGACGTGGCGCGGATGTGTCATGACGCGGCGGCCCGCCTTCATCTCGAAGTCGATTTTCGGCAGTCGAACGCCGAGCATCAGCTGATCGACTGGCTGCACGAGGCGCGCACGCGCGTCGACGGCATCGTCATCAATCCGGCGGCCTATACGCATACGTCGGTGGCGATCGCCGATGCGCTGTCCGCCATCGCCAAGCCCGTGATCGAGGTCCATATTTCCAACGTTCACAAACGCGAGGCCTTCCGGCACCACTCGTTCGTCTCGCCGATCGCCGAAGCGATCATCGTCGGTTGCGGCACGCAGGGCTACGTGCTCGCGCTCGAACGCATGCAGACCTTGTTGACCACGAAATTCGCGAAGCAGGTGACGCAATGAGCCAGCACGACAGCAACAAACCGCGCTCGTTCCTCTGCGGACTGATCGGCAAGGGCATCGGCGGCTCGCTGACGCCCGCGATGCACGAGAAAGAAGGGCGCGAACTCGGATTCAACTACGCCTACCGACGCATCGATCTCGACGCGCTCGAACTCACGCCCGCCGCGTTGCCCGAGCTGCTGCTCGCGGCCGAGCGCATGGGCTTCGACGGCCTGAACATCACCTATCCCTGCAAGCAGGCGGTGATCGAGCTGCTCGACGAACTCTCGGACGACGCCCGCGCGCTGGGCGCCGTCAACACGGTGCTGCTGCGCGACGGCAAGCGCATCGGCCACAACACCGACTGGTCGGGCTTCGCGAGCGCCTTCAAGCGCGGCCTGCCCGACGTGTCGCTCGAATCGGTGGTGCAACTGGGCGCGGGCGGCGCGGGCGCGGCGGTCGCGCACGCGGCGCTGCAAATGGGCGCACGCGCGCTCACGCTGTTCGACGTCGACGCCACGCGCGCCGAC
>NZ_JAAGPN010000383.1:0-233 GCF_017104805.1 Paraburkholderia sp. Ac-20347
TGAGTAAGATCGCATACTAGCACGTCGAGACACAAGAGGTATGGAGGCAGTAGCACACGACGAATATCAATGACAGAGTCACATTGCACTAGATGTAGACTGAGTAAAACAACGAGTCATGATGATCGCAGTCACGACAAGCATGTGCAACAGTGCCTATCTTGTCATATTGTATAGTTGTCAAGTTTTCTACTCACATACTATCTGACCTATTTTCATGTTTTTTTTTTTTT
>NZ_JAAGPN010000384.1:0-5459 GCF_017104805.1 Paraburkholderia sp. Ac-20347
TTACCGAGAACAGCGCGCCCGGCAGGGCGGCGAGCGGAGAGAAGTAGAGCTTGCCGAGCGTCGCCGCGAGGCCGGAGTTCTGCATGCCCACTTCGATCGCGAGCGTGCGGCACACGGATTCGTCGAAGCCGAGCAGACGGCCGCCCCAATACCCGCCGAGCAGGCCGATGCCGTTGTGCAGCACCACGCCCAGCGCCACGACCGGACCGACTGTCGCGATGCTCGCGTGCGTGCCGCCCACCACGGCGGCGATGATCGCGAGGATCGAGACCATCGAGACGAGCGGCAGCACCGGTTCGACGCGGCGCACGAGGCCGCCCGCGAGCCGGTTGACGATCAGCCCGACGACGATCGGCAGACCGACGATCTGCAGGATGCTCATCAACATGCCATGCACGTCGACGACGATCGACGCGTCCACGTAAAGGCGCGTCAGCAGCGGCGTCGCGAACACGCCGACGAGCGTCGAGAGCGCACTGATCGTCACCGACAGCGCGACGTCGCCGCGCGCGAGATAGATCATCACGTTCGAGGCCGTGCCGCTCGCCACGCTGCCCACCAGCACCATGCCGGCGGTGAGGTCGGCGGGCATGTGCAGGGCTTTCGCGATCACCCACGCGGCAAGCGGCATCACGAGGTAGTGCAGCAGAATGCCGGCCGCCACGGGCGCGGGACGCGTGAACACGCGCTGGAAATCGGCGAACGAGAGCGTCACGCCCATCGCCAGCATGATGATCATCAGCAGCGTCGTGACGTGCGGCGCGATGGGCGCGACGACGCCCGGATTGAAATACGCGGCGAGCGACACGAGCACTGCCCAGAGCGGGAACAGTCGGGTAATCGGGGCGAGCATGGAAGCGTGGTCCGTGAGAGGGTTCGTTTTCTTGATGACGGCGCGTGGCGGCGCGAGCGGCATGCCGGGGTGGCCGGCACGGCGTCGCGGGTCCGGTCGTTTGGTCGTTCAGTCGTCCGGTCGTCCGATCGTCCGATCAATGCGCGCGGAATTTTCCTGCCCTCGTGGGACGGATGGCGGCGGGCGCCAGCCGCGTATTCTAACCGCTCGCGTCTGGCGGCCCTGGGGGCGTTCTGGTCCGTCGTTGGCGGTCAGGCGCGGGTGCGCACCTGACGCGCCGGCGCGCTTCAGACAGACTGCGAGCGCGCCGCCTCGGTTTCCGCGCGCAGGCTCATGCGGTGAAAGCGCCACGTCATCAGCACGGCCACGCTCGCGAGACCGGCCGCGAGTCCCCACCAGAGGCCGAGCGCACCATAGCCGAAATGGAACGCCAGCGCATAGCCGACCGGAAAACCGATGCCCCAGTAGCCGAGCGTCGCGGCCAGCATCGGGATGCGCGTGTCCTTGAGGCCGCGCAGGCAGCCGGAGCCGACCGTCTGCATGCCGTCGACGATCTGGAAGATCGCCGCCACGCCGAGCAGCGAGGTGGCGAGCGCGACGGTCTGCGCGTTGGCCGGATCGTCGAGATGCAGATAGAGCCCGACGATCCAGTGCGGCGCGAGCACCATCACGAGCGCCGACATCGACATGAAGCCCACGCCCAGCGCCAGCGCGACGAAGCCCGCATGGCGCGCCGCGCGCGGCACGCCCGCGCCGATCCAGTAACCCACGCGCACGTTGCCCGCCTGACCGATCGAGAGCGGCACCATGAACATCACCGAAGCGACGTTCAGCGCGATCTGGTGGGCGGCGAGCGGCATCGCGCCGAGCAGGCCCATCAGCAGGCCGGTCGCGAGGAACAGCGTCGCTTCGACGGCATAGGTGATCGCCACCGGCCAGCCGATGGAGAACAGTTCGCCCATCATCGGCGCGCTCGGACGGCGCGCGACCACGAAGTGCTGATGCGACGGGCGCAGATGCAGCAGCGCCATCAGCACGAGCGTGGTGAGCCAGATGGTGACGGCGGTCGCCGCCGCCGAGCCGAGAAAGCCGAGGCGCGGCAGGCCCCAGACGCCGTGGATCAGCCCGTAGTTCAGGAAGCCGTTGAAGAACACGCTCGCGATCGAAATCCAGAGCAGCCGCCGCGCCGCGCCGATGGCGGGCAGGAACGAGCGCATCAGCCCCACGCCGATCAGGCTCGCGGGCGCGCCCCAGCGCAGCACCGACGCGTATTCGCCGACCTGGCGCGCGAGCACGCCCGGTTCGCCGAGCGCGTGCAACAGCGGCTCCGCGAACGACAGCAGCGCGAACGCGGGCAGCGCGAGCACGAGCGAGAGCGCGAAACCGGTCCAGTAGATATGCGGCACGCGATGCAGATCGTCGGCGCCGCGCGCCTGCGAGACGCTCACGCTCACCGAGGTCAGCACGCCTTGCAGCACCGTCACGACCACGAAGAACAGATTCGCGCCGAGTCCGCCCGCCGCGAGCGCGCCCGCGCCGAGCGAGCCGAGCAGCACGGTGTCGGTGACGCTCATCGCCATCTGCGACAACTGGGCGATGGCGAGCGGTGCGGCGAGACGTGCGGTGTCGGCGGCGTGGCGTTTCAGCGTGGGCGGCGCAATGGCGCGGCTGGCGCGGTCGGTGCGCGCCGGGGAGGTCGTTCGGGTCATGAAAGGCAAGCGGCGCGAAGTATCGCGCCGCGTCGGAAAAATGCCTGGGGATCGAATCCGGAACTGCAGGCGGGGACGGCTCAAGCGCCTTGATCGGCTGCGAGCCTACCTGCCGAGATTACCTGTCTTTCAGACAAAAAGCACCTGTGTGGTGCATGTGCGGCCGGCGCAGCCTGTTACTCCGGCTCGTGAATCGCGATGCGCGTGTCGCCGAGCAGCACCGACTGGCCCGCGCGGATCTTGCAGGTCTTGCGCAGTTCGACTTCGCCGTCGACCTTCACCGCGCCGGACGAGACGATCTGCTTGGCCGAGCCCCCGCTGTCGGCGAGTCCGGTGATCTTCAGGAGGTTGTGCAGTTCGACGTAGTCGCCGGTCAGCGTGAAATCGAGATTGGGCATGGCGCGTGGAAATCGGTGAAATTGGAACAAAAGCGCGGAACAATGGCGCGCGCCGTGGCGGCGCGGAGGGTGAGCATCATAAGCGATTGCGCGCGGCGCGGTCCGGGAGGCGTGGCGCTCGGGCGTGGTTACATGTCGGGGCCAGATGTTATGAATTCGTCAGCAAATGAAACGCTGCGTAACGTCGCGGGACGGCGCGCGGATCTTCAGATGAAAATGGATTCACCGAAGCGAGACCGCCAGGCTGCGCAGATTTGCCCGACCACGGCGGCTCCATCGGGCGGGAGCAGAGCGCATGACAGCGCGAAAGCGGCGGGCACGCCCGTTGCAGGACTGATCCACGCCAATTCCCGGAACTACTCAAGAGGATACGCCATGACCCAGATTCGCAAGCTGCTGACCGCTACCGCCATTGCCGCCACCGCCGCTGCCTTCGCGCAGGGCGCGTTTGCCCAGACCGCCACGCCGGCGGCGGGCGATGCGCCGACGATGGCCCCGGCTACCGCGCCGAGCCAGGCGCCGGCTGCCGCGGGCATCGCGCAACCGGCGCCCGCGCCGCAAAATCTGACCGCGCCGCAGCCGACCGATCCGCTGGTGCAAAAGCGCAACGCCAACGCGGCGGCCAGCGCCGAGTACCGCAGCGCCAAGAAGTCGGCGAATTCCGAGTACAAGGACGCGAAGAAGCAGGCCAAGACGCAGTACAAGTCGGAGGTCAAGGACGCGAAGATCAACCGCAAGGCTGACCGTCAGGCCAACGATTCGGAAATGAAGGATCAGATGAGCGGCCAGTCGGCGCAGCAGCAGGGCGGCGCGCAGCAGCCGTAATCCGCGCCGGTTCTAAGAAGTTGCAAGGCGGCGGCGTCCGGTAACGGACGCCGCCGTTTTTTGTTGCGCCGGGAAGTTGACGCATAAATATCGCCAGATCGCGCCAGATCAGTCCACGATCGAGCGCTTGCGGGTGCGGGGTGTATGGATATACAGTATGCGTCGCCGCCTTTTACGGATTCTCCGCGCCCGCCGTGTCCACTCCTGTTTCCAGCGATTCCCTCGTCGATCCTGCCAGCGCCGTCGTTCAGAACGTCGCTCAGGACGTTGCGGCCTATCTCGCCAAGCTCAACGAGGCGCAACGCGCCGCCGTCGAGCATGGCGGTCCGCAGGCGTTCGCGCCGGGTGCGCCGCTGCCGGAACCGCTGCTCGTGATCGCGGGCGCGGGTTCGGGCAAGACCAACACGCTTGCGCATCGCGTCGCGCATCTGGTCGTGAACGGAGCGGATCCTCATCGTATCTTGCTGCTAACGTTCTCGCGCCGCGCGGCGCAGGAAATGACACGGCGCGTCTCGCGCATCGCCGCCGGCGTGCCGGGCGCGGCCGCCGTGCTCGCGCAGGGGCTCACGTGGGCGGGCACGTTTCACGGCATCGGTGCGCGGCTGCTGCGTGAATACGCCGAGCAGATCGGTTTGTCGCCGGCCTTCACGATCAACGATCGGGAAGATTCCGCCGATCTCATGAACCTCGTGCGGCACGAGTTGGGATTGTCGGCGAAAGAGAAGCGATTTCCCGCTAAATCCACCTGTTTGGCGATTTACTCGCGCGTGGTCAATACCGGCGACTCGCTCGCCGACGTGCTCGCGCGCTCGTTCTCCTGGTGTATCGAATGGGAGCCGCAACTGCGCGCGCTGTTCGCCGCCTACGTGGATGCCAAACAAAAGCAGAACGTGCTCGATTACGACGATTTGCTGCTGTATTGGGCGCATATGGCGCAAGAACCCGTCATTGCGGCCGATCTCGCCACGCGCTTCGATCACATTCTCGTCGACGAGTATCAGGACACGAATCGCCTGCAGGCGTCGATCCTGCTCGCGCTCAAGCCCGACGGTCGCGGTCTGACCGTCGTCGGCGACGATGCGCAGGCAATTTACTCGTTTCGGGGCGCAACAGTACGCAACATCCTCGATTTCCCCGCGCAGTTCGATCCGCCCGCGCGTCAGGTCACGCTAGAACGCAACTACCGGTCGACGGAGCCGATCCTCGCCGCGTCCAACGCCGTGATGGACGCCGCCACCGAGCGCTATACGAAGAACCTCTGGACCGATCGCGCCTCACAGCAGCGTCCGCGCCTCGTGACGGTCGCCGACGAGGCCACGCAGGCGCGCTACGTCGTCGAGCAGATTCTGGAGGCGCGCGAGGGCGGCATGAAGCTCAAGCAGCAGGCCGTGCTGTTTCGCGCCGCGCACCACAGCGCGACGCTCGAAATCGAGCTGGCGCGGCGCAATATCCCGTTCGTGAAATTCGGCGGCCTGCGTTTTCTCGACGCCGCGCACGTAAAAGACGTGCTGGCGGTGCTGCGCTGGGCCGAGAATCCGCTCGACCGCGTAGCCGGGTTTCGCGTGACGCAGCTGATGCCGGGCGTCGGGCCGGCGACCGCCGCGCGTTTGCTCGATCAGGTCGCGGCCTGCACGGGCGCGTATCGCGCCGCCGAAGCGCTCGCCGCATTCGCGC
>NZ_JAAGPN010000385.1:0-5565 GCF_017104805.1 Paraburkholderia sp. Ac-20347
GCGCGCGCGATGCTCGACGCGGCCGGCATCGGCAGCCTGCGTTTGATCGCCGAGATCGAGGCGGGCGTGGCGGTCGCGCGCCCGCATGCACCGGCACGCACGCACCGGCCCGCCGTCGTCACGAAGGCGGGCGCGTTCGGCACCGAGCAGGCGCTGTACGCGGCCTGGCTGCACCTGCGCGGCACGCCGCACGAAGAGACGCAAGCTCGCACACCGGCGAGCGAACAAGACAGCACGCAACAAGACAGCACGCAACAAGACAGCACAAAACACGAGCCAACGGCGCCGGACGCCGCTGCGCCCACCGCACCATCGAGGAACGTATGAGCACCTATATCCCCGTCATCGGCATCACGATGGGCGACGCCGCCGGCGTCGGCCCCGAAGTCGTCGTCAAGAGCCTGACGCACGCGCAGGTCTACGAACAATGCCGTCCGCTCGTGATCGGCGACGCGCGCCGGCTCGAGCACGCGATCGTCATCTGCCAGCTCGACATGGACGTGCGCCGCATCGCCGATCCGTCGCAGGCGCGCTACGAACGAGGCACGATCGACGTGATCGACCTCGAACTGATTCCCGAAGACCTGCCGTTCGGCGAGCTCTCGCCGCTCGCGGGCGACGCCGCCTACCGCTATATCGCGCGCGCCGTCGAACTGGCGCAGGCGAAGCAGATCGACGCGATCTGCACCGCGCCGCTGAACAAGGAAGCGCTGCACGCGGGCGGCCACAAGTATCCGGGCCACACGGAAATGCTCGCGCACCTCACGGGCGTCGACGAAGTCTCGATGATGCTGGTCGCGCCGCAACTGCGCGTGATTCACGTGACGACGCACATCGGCATCATCGACGCGATCCGCAAGATCGAGCCGGGCCTCGTGCAGCGCACGATCGAGCGCGGCAACGCCACGCTCGTGAAGGCGGGCATCGCGAAGCCGCGCATCGGCGTGTGCGGGATCAATCCGCATGCGGGCGAAAACGGTCTGTTCGGCTATGGCGAAGAGGAAGAGAAGATCATTCCGGCGGTCAAGCTGCTGCAGGAACGCGGCCTCGACGTGACCGGCCCGCTGCCCGCCGACACGCTGTTCTTCCGCGCGGGCCGCGGCGACTTCGACCTCGTCGTGGCGATGTATCACGATCAGGGCCACGGCCCCGTGAAGGTGCTCGGCCTCGAAGCGGGCGTGAACGTGACCGTGGGTCTCGAAGTGATCCGCACGTCGGTCGATCACGGCACGGCGTTCGATATCGCGGGCAAGGGCGTCGTCGACGAAGGCAGCATGCTCGAAGCGCTGCGTCAGGGCGCGGAACTGGCGACGCGCCGCTAAACGCCAAGCCGCCGACATGGGCCGCGCGGCCCGGCGCGCACGTGCCATCGTGTAAGATCGCCGGGTTCCCGCAGCTCACTTTTTAGCAATGAAAGCGTCCGACCGTCACCGCGCCATTCTCGAACTCGTGCAGACGCGCGAGGCCAACGTCGAACAGTTGACGGAGGCACTGGGCGTGTCGGAGGCCACGATCCGCCGCGATCTCGCGGTGCTGCACAAGCAGCGCCGGCTCGTGCGCACGTATGGCGGCGCGACCGCGCTGGTCGGCGTGCACGAACCCGAGGCCTCGCTCGAGGAACGCAAGGCGGCGCAGCGCGAGCAGAAGGAGCGCATCGCGCTGGCGGCCGCGGCCCACGTGCGCGACGGCGACACCGTCATGCTCGACGGCGGCACCACCTGCGCCGCGCTCGCGCGTCATCTGCTGGCGCGCAGCGATCTGCATGTCGTCACCAACAATCTGCTCGCGGTCGCCACGCTCGCGAACGCGCCCGGCATTCAGGTCACGCTGCTCGGCGGCGATCTGCGCAGCTCCAGCATGAGCACGCTCGGCCCGCTCGCGGAACTGCTGCTCACGCGCGTGAGCGTCGATACGGCGTTTCTCGGCGCGGATGGCGTAGTGGCCGGATTCGGTCTTTGCGAAGCGAGCGCGCAGCAGGCGTCGCTCAAGGACTGCATGATCCGGCGCGCGGCGCAGGTGATCGTGCTGGCGGACTCGGACAAGCTCGGCCGCGCGCGCCAGCAGCACTGGACGCCGATCGAACGCGAGTGGCGTCTGATTACCGCCGCGAGCGCGGGCGACGCGGCGCTCGAACCGTTCCGCGCGCTGCTCGGCGTGCAGGTGGAAGTGGTGGACGCGTTGACTGCGCCGGATGACCGCTCGCGTTGACCGTCAATCGTGGTGGTAAGTCTTGTTGACGATTTTCCAGCCGTCGTCGAATTCCACCAGCGTCAGATAATCCGTGAAGCGCAAGCCCTGATACAGCGTGGCCGTTTTGACCGCCGCGCTGCGGCCCGTCACGTCCACCGCGACGATGCGCATGTCGAACGGCTCGCCGCTTTCCGAGGGCTTGTCCATGCCTTCGATTTCCGCGATCCACTCGTCGAGCGACTGGCGATAGAACTCGCCGTGGTAATAGCCCCAAAGCTGGGCGTGCGGATCGAACGCCGAACGCAGACGCCGCGCGTCGCCGTTGTGCATGCCGATGAAAAAGCGCGCGATCGTCGCGGCAATTTGAGCGAACGCGTCGCCGGCTTCCATGTCCGCCTCCCTGTTCGAACGCCGCGATGTTTGAAAAGCATCGCGCCGATGCGCCGTGAATGGGCGATCGTTCAAGCATAGAAGGCGGTCCCGCGAAGTCAAGCAATCGTAAGCTGGACATCGCGCGTTGCTCGTCGCAAGAACGCGCAACGTATCGCGCGGATTGCGCCGCGTCGGCACGCGGGCCTGGTTCCCCGAATGCCGTTCCCGCTGGCTCTACAGCGTCGGCCGTTTTAGCGTGACAATACGTTTTTTGACGTTCGATGCGCGCGGCTTGAGCCGATAGCGCCACGCGGAGCCCCCATGTACGTCCCTGCCCATTTCGACGAATCCCGCCCCGAGGCGCTGCACGCTTTCATCGCGCAGCACCCGTTCGGCACGCTGGTCACGCACGGCGCGAGCGGGCTCGACGCCAATCACATTCCGTTCGAACTGCTCGCGGGCGAGGGCGCGTTCGGCACGCTGCACGCGCACGTCGCGCGCGCGAATCCGCTCTGGCAGGCAGTCGCCGACGGCGATGAAGTGCTCGCGATCTTCCGCGCCGGCGACGCCTATATTTCGCCGACGTGGTATCCGAGCAAGCACGAACACCACAAGCAGGTGCCGACCTGGAATTACGCGGTGGTGCACGCACACGGCCGCATTCGCGTGCGCGACGACGAGAAGTTCGTGCGCGGCGTGGTTGCGCGGCTCACGCGCACGCACGAAGCGGGCGAGCCGCAGCCGTGGAAGATGGGCGACGCGCCCGCCGAGTATCTCGACACGATGCTCAAGGCCATCGTCGGCATCGAGATCGAGATTACGCGGCTCACGGGCAAGCGCAAACTTTCGCAGAACAAGGAAGCGCGCGATATTCGCGGTGCGGGCGAAGCGCTCGTCGCGCGCGGCGAACGCGAGATCGGCGAACCGATGCTGGAGATCGCCGCGCGCAAGGCCGAACAGGGCTGACGCGCGCGGCGCTTTCTTTTGTGTCGCGCTTGTGTCGCGCGCGGCTAGATCACCAGCCGCGAGTGGCCGATGCCGCCGCCCTTTTCCACGCGGATCTGCGTGGCGATGCGCTCCTTGAGACTGTCGACGTGGCTGATCACGCCGATCATCTTGCCGCTCGCGTTGAGCGTGTCGAGCGCGTCGAGCGCGATTTCCAGCGTGTCGCCGTCGAGCGTGCCGAAGCCTTCGTCGAGGAACAGCGAATCGATCGAGGTCTTGTGGCTCACGAGGTCGGAGAGCGCGAGCGCCAGCGCGAGACTCACGAGGAAGCTCTCGCCGCCCGAGAGCGTGCGCGTGTCGCGCGTGACGTCCGCCTGCCAGCCGTCGACGATTTCCAGTTCGAGTTCGCCCGTCGATTTGCGACGCAGCAGATAGCGCGCATGCAGACGGTCGAGATGGCGATTGGCGAGCGCGAGCAGATGATCGAGCGTGAGACCTTGCGCGAAGCGGCGGAACTTGTCGCCCTTCGCGGAGCCGATCAGCGCGTCGAGGCGCTGCCAGAGATCGGCGTCCTGCGTTTGCGCGTCGATCTGCGCGAACAGCGCGCGCTGGCTGTCGCGCTGCTGCGCGTCGCGCGCGAGCAGGCCGCGCTGATGGCCGAGCCGTTCGTTGAGCGTCGCGTTGTCTTTTTCCGCGCTGTCGATCTGTGCGTCGAGTTCGGCGAGTGTGGCTTCGGTCTGTGCCGTTGCTTCCACCATCGCTTCGAGTCGCGTGAGTTTCTCGCGCGCGCTGTTCAGCAGTGCGGTGGCCGTGTCGCGTTCCTGCTCGCGCTGCTGCTTGAGCGCTTGCAGACGCTGGCGTTCCTCGGCGGGCAGGAGCGCTGCGAGGAAATCGTCCTGCTGCGCGAACGGACTCGCCGCGAGTGCCGCGCTCCACGTTTGCGCGGCCTGGCTGGCGGCGTTGCGTTGATGCGCGAGCGAGCGTTCGAGTTGCGCGATCTGGCCGTCGAGCGCCGCGAGTTCGCGCGTGAGCGCGTCTGCGCGCGCGGCGGCCGTGGCGAAGTCTTCGCCGGGCGCGTCGTCTTCGTCGTCGAATAGCGAATCCATCGGCACGCTCTGCGCCGCTTGCGCGATTTCCGCGCCAATCGATGCACACCGTTCGCGCCACGCCTGAAGTTGCGCGCGCGCGGCGTCGCCCTGGGCGCGTTCATGCGCGAGCGATTCCGCGAGCGTGTGAAGGCGGCGCTGCGTCTCCTGCCACTTGCGCCATTCGCCGTCGCGCGTTTGCAACCACGCGCGCGGATCGTCGGGCAGCGCCGCAAGCGGCGCGCCGTCGGCTTGCGTGCCGGTCTGCATCGAGGCGAGCAAAGCCTGCGCTTCTTCTTCGATACGCACACGCAATGCCGCGAGTTCGCGTTCGGTTTCCGCTCGGCGCTCCTGCACGCTCGCGATCGATTGTTCCAGCAATTCGCCGCGCGCCTGCGCCGCCTGTAGCGCCTGCGCGCAGCGCGTATTCGCTTCGCGTGCTTGAGCGAGCGCTTCTTCGGCGCGTTCGGCCTCGGTCAGATGCTGGCGGATTTGCTGCGCCGATTGCGCTGCGGCCTCGCTCGCCTGCGTGAGCGCATCGGCATCTTTCCAGGCGTCGGCGTTGAGCTTGAGCGACGCCGACAACGCCTGCCAGTCCGCGCGATCCTGCGTGTCGCGTGCGGCGAGCTGCTCGTGTTGCGCGCGCTGTTGCGCCTGCGTCGCGCGCAACGCGGACAGTTTCTCAGCCGCGCCGCGCAACGTTTGTTCGGATGCCTGAAGATCGGCGCGGATTGCCTGAAGCGCGCCTTGCGTCGCCGACACGTCGAGCGCGCGATACGCAGCGATGGCCGGATGATCGTGCGAACCGCACAACGGGCACGCCTCGCCGGGCTGCAATGCATCGCGATGCTGCGCGAGACTGCGAATCACCTGTTCCTGTTCGAGCAGCGTCTGCTTGTCGGCGGCGCGCGCCTGGAGTTCGGCGTGCGCGCGTTGCAGCGTGACGAGCGCGACGTCTTGCGCGGCGATCTCG